>JADGPY010000286.1 GCA_017882205.1 Chitinophagaceae bacterium | reverse complement strand
TTGTAGTCAGGCATTAATAGACCTTAATGTTGTAATGAAAGAAATCTGGGGAGGATGAGGATAAGTAGAAATAAACAATGAAGCACCATTAGTACAGCAGCCCAGTCGCTTATTTACTTTAACCCCCTCAGCCAATCAACACACCTATCTGTCCACGTTTCCAAATATCCTTTACCCAGGGCTAATCCAAACCCATGGCCACCTACAGGATAGATATGCATTTCGGCAGGAACATTTTTATCTTTCAACGCCTGGAAAAACAGTAAGCTGTTTTCAACAGGAACCGTTTTATCATCTTCTGCATGAACAATAAAAGTGGGTGGCGTTTGTTTTGTTACCTGCAGTTCACTGGAAAATAATTCTGCCAGCTCCTCAGTTGGCTTATCACCAATTAAGTTGAGTTTTGATCCCACGTGCATAAGCGGTTTACTCATGGTGATTACAGGGTACACCAGCACCATAAAATCCGGCCGGGAGCTTAGTTGTTCTATTGAATCCAATGCTGTGGCATCACCTGTGTCGAAGCGGGTGCCTAGTGTTGATGCGAGATGTCCACCGGCAGAAAACCCCATGATCCCAACTCTATTTTTATTAATATTCCATTTTGCAGCATAGTAACGCACCATTTTTATGGCCCTTTTTGCATCCAGCAATGGTGATAAATGGGGAACGATGTTGCTTTTAGAATTTGGCAGGCGATATTTTAAAACGATCGCAGTTATTCCTTTGGAGTTAAGCAACTTTGCTACATCAGACCCTTCCCAGCTAATAGCTAAATTTACATAGCCACCGCCAGGACAAATAATTACGGCCTGTCCGGTGGCATTTCTTTTTGATGGCATGTACACAGTTATCTCGGGGGATTGTACCCGGCTTACGTGGATGGTTTCGGCAGTGTCTCTTTTTTCAGTTTCATCCGTCTTTTGAAAGTTGGGAACTTTGCCGGCGGGCCAGAGTGGGAGGGTTATTTCCTGGGCCATTACCAGATTTGTTTGAAAAAATATAGATAAGAAAATGAAGAAGATGAATTTTTGCATATGTGAGGTTTTGGAGATATTAATTGAGGAAGGAAAGATATTGATTTTCTTTTTAGGGATTGCAGGATACAACAGGATAGATATCTTTATTAGTTGCCTATCTTACTCTTTATTGGAAGCTGACCACCCAGGGAAAGAATTAACGTCTCAACTTGCTGAAGGGTATCAATGATTTTGTGTATTTTAATGATGATAAAAGAAATTAGTGAAAACAAATACAATGAAACCCGGCATAATAAAAATTCTCTTTATCTCCCTGCTATCCCTTTATGGAGCGAACCTTGCCGCCCAGGTCGAAAATATGGAGTGGACAAAAAAAGTGGGTGCACGTAAGTCCCCGGGCAGAACAGATATTTTAGTAGTGAATGATTTTGGGGCTATCAATGATGGTAAAACTCTTGCCACTAAATTTATACAAAAAGCCATTGATGAATGTTCGAAAAAGGGAGGCGGAATAGTGGCATTTAAACCAGGCGAGTATTTAACCGGTTCTATATTCTTAAAAAGCAATGTTCATTTAAAGATTGATAAGGGTGTTTTGCTGAAGGGTAGTCAGAGTTTTGATGATTATCCAGAGATAGACACAAGAATTGCAGGGATTGAGATGAAATGGCCTGCCGCATTGATAAATGTGATCAACCAGAAAAATGTTGAAGTATCCGGTGGAGGGAAAGTGAATGCACAGGGAAAATTTTGCTGGGATAAATATTGGGCTATGCGAAAAGAGTATGAGCCGAAGGGATTACGTTGGGTAGTGGATTATGATGCAAAACGGGTTCGTACTTTTCTTATACAATCTTCAGAAGATGTAACATTGAAAGGACTTACTTTTTCAAACGCAGGCTTTTGGACTATGCAGGTTTTATATTCGAAATATATTACTATTGATGGAGTAACAGTCAGGAATAACGAAGATGGCAAAGGCCCAAGCACCGACGGTATTGATGTTGATTCTTCTACCTGGGTGTTGATTGAGAATTGTGATATTGATTGTAATGATGATGATTTTTGTTTAAAGTCGGGGAGAGACTGGGATGGACTAAGAGTGAACCGCCCAACTGAATATGTGGTGATAAGAAAATGTATAGCAAGAAGAGGAGGAGGCCTTTTAACTTTAGGCAGCGAAACCTCCGGGGGTATCCGTCATGTGCTGGCGATCGATCTCCAGGGCAAAGGTACTGGCAACGGGCTTCATATAAAATCTGCCACCACCCGCGGCGGCTTAGTGGAAGACATACATTTTGAAAATATCACATTGGATAGTGTGGGGAATGTTTTCCAGTTTACCATGAACTGGAATCCAAGCTACAGTTATTCAACTTTACCTAAGGGATATAATATTGATTCTGTTCCTGCACATTGGAAAGTGCTGTTGCATAAAGTAGAACCTGCAGAAAAAGGCATTCCTCACTTTGCAAATATTTATGCTTCTAACATAAATGTAACGAATGCAAGAAAAGCAATTACCGCACAGGGTTTGAAGGAATCCTTCTTAAAAGAATTTCATTTTAGCAATGTAAATATTACCGCAGCAACCGCAGGAGATATAAGTTTTGCACAGGACTGGAAGTTTGAAAAATTTAGTATCAAACCCAAAGATGGTAAAGAATTAAGTATTCAAAACTCACAAGGTGTTAGCACTGATAAATAACAGTAATATGAACATTAGGATAAATGGTAGAATGATCAAACTCATAAATTATCGTAGTATGAAATGTGTTATGGCAATCGCAGTATTTTTATTTTTATTTACAACTGCCTCCTTTGCCCAGCACGAATCGGCAAGAATAGTTACCTCCTTTGATGATGGCTGGCTTTTTTTGAAAGATGATACAAAAGGCGCTGAGCAGTCAGACTTTAATGATGCAGCCTGGCGTAAAATAAATGTTCCGCACGATTGGAGTATTGAAGGTCCTTATAACCGGGATAATAAAACAGGACGGGGTGGAGGTTATTTACCCGCCGGTGTGGGTTGGTATCGTAAATATTTTGAGGTGCCGGCATCTTATAAAGCTAAAAAAGTATTCATAGAATTTGATGGGGTTATGGCTAACAGCGACGTGTGGATCAATGGATTTCATCTTGGCAAACGCCCTTATGGTTATATTAGTTTTGAATATGATCTCAGCGGCCATTTGAACTTTGATAAAGGGAAGAAGAATGTAATCGCTGTGCGTGCTGATAATTCATTACAACCGGCTTCAAGATATTATACTGGGGCAGGAATTTATCGCCACGTTCGATTGAAAGTAACTAACCCTGTACACATTGATCATTGGGGATCGTTTGTTACCACTCCGGAAGTTTCAGCAAGCAATGCGAAAGTAAATATGCAAATAGCTGTGATAAATGAATCGAATGAAAAACGTTCTGTCACGGTTGAGACAACGATCATGGATCCTGATAGCAGGGCAGTAAAAAAAGGAGAATCCACACAGGATATCATGCCTGGAAAATCAGCCAACTTTCAGCAAACTATTGTTATAGATAATCCCAAACGCTGGAGCCTTGATGAAACAAATTTATATAAAGCGGTAAGTGTAGTAAGGTCTGGCAAAATTGTGTTGGATGATAAGGTTTCTACATTTGGTATTCGTTCAATAAAGTTTGATGCGGCTACCGGCTTTTGGCTCAATGATAAAAATATAAAACTAAAAGGTGTTTGCCTTCACCATGATGGCGGCGCTGTTGGATCTGCTGTTCCATTGGCGGTTTGGGAAAGAAGATTGAAGCTATTGAAAGGAGTGGGAGCAAATGCGATAAGAACATCCCATAATCCTGTGGCTCCTGAATTTTTGGATCTGTGTGATAAAATGGGCTTTCTTATCATGGACGAAACCTTCGATACGTGGAATGTCAGGAAAAGCAGTTCTGATTATGGCTACAATGTAAATTTTACTGCCTGGTGGGATAAGGATATCAGGGATATGATTATGCGTGACCGCAATCATCCATCCATAATTATTTACAGTGTTGGCAACGAGATACACGATAATTTGAATGATTCTTCTGGTTTCAGAAAATATAAAATGCAGCAGGATCTTATT
>JADGPY010000285.1 GCA_017882205.1 Chitinophagaceae bacterium | reverse complement strand
ATGGATGTGACTTCTTTTCCTGTTGTGGTTAACAGCAGCCAGTTTACTTTAACCGGAACGCATGATAATAATGATTTAACTACCCTAAACATATTCTTTAACGCTTCAGCCCCATCCTTATCCGGTGCAACTCAAATAGCTGCTGCATCTGCTTTATTTGCTGCACCACATACTTATAATGCGACGTTTAATTATGTGGGCACCCAAAATATGGCAGCCGGTGCAACGGGTTATTTTATTATAGCAGTTAATACTGATGCAGCAGCAACCACTGGTAATACCATTAAATTAAATGGTGCTGCAAATCCCGTAACTTTTGGATATACCACTGCGCCTACCATGACCAATAACCAAACCGATATCGCAGGCTTACAAACCATACTGGCTTCAGGTATTACGCTTACTACTTCACCCGTTGCTTCTTCTAATATTGCACGGGGAACCAACAACAACATAGTTTATATTGTAAAAATGGATGTGACTTCTTTTCCTGTTGTGGTTAACAGCAGCCAGTTTACTTTAACCGGAACGCATGATAATAATGATTTAACTACCCTAAACATATTCTTTAACGCTTCGGCTCCATCCTTAGCGGGTGCAACTCAAATAGCTGCTACATCTGCTTTATTTGCTGCACCGCATGCTTATAATGCTCCTTTTAATTATGTTGGCACTTTAAATATTGCAGCTGGTGCATCGGGCTACTTTATTATAACTGTTAACACCGATGCGGCCGCAACAATTGGCAATACTGTTAAATTAGATGGCGCTGCAAATCCTGTAAGTTTTGGATATACCACTGCACCCCCTGTCACCAATAATCAAACCAATGCAGCAGGTACACAAACGATCTTCAGCCCAGTGCCATTAACATTAATAAATTTTACAGGAAAGTTAATGAATACACAAGAGGTGCAGTTGCAATGGATAACCGCCGGGGAATTTAATACAAAAGATTTTGAAGTTGAATGGAGCGACGATCAGCTTTTTAGTAAAATAGCTGTACTGCCTGCGGCAGGCAACAGCTCGCAGAACATACATTACAGCTACATTCATAAGATGCCGGTTGATGGAAATAATTATTACCGGCTTAAAATGATTGATATAGATGGACGGTTTACTTATTCACCGGTAGTTAAAATAAATGTAGGTATTACTAGAGACGAAATAGTTGTATTCCCAAATCCTGTTATTGATTTTTTACATCTTCAGGTTCAGGCTGTAAAAAATGAGACCATTTTATTTCAACTGTTTAGCGCAGATGAAAAAGTGATCGCATCAAAATCTTTTATAGTAACAAAAGGAAACAATCAGCTAACGTGGAACATGCAACAACTTGCTCCAGGGAATTATTTTATATTATCCGGTAACAACCTTTTTAAAACAATAAAAATTATTAAGAATTGATTGCTTTCAAATAAGCGAGAATATCTCTATTTAAAAATCGTGTACACCACAAAGCTCATCAGGTAGGCAAGCCCTGTCATATACAACAATTGTATAATTGGCCATTTCCAGCTCCTGGTTTCTCTTTTTACTACAGCCAATGTACTCATGCATTGCATGGCCAGTACATAGAATACAAGTAATGAAAGCCCGGTTGCCAGGTCATAAACCTTGGTCCCGTCCGGCCTTACAGCGGCCGACATTTTTTGACGTAGAGTAGTATTGTTTTGATCAGGATCATCGCCCACACTATACAACGTTGCCATAGTGCCTACAAAAACCTCCCTAGCTGCAAAAGAAGTGATCAATGCAATCCCTATTTTCCAGTCATACCCCAACGGTTTAATAACCGGCTCAATTGCCCGACCTAAAATACCGGCAAATGAGTTTTCAAGCAACGCAGTCTTTTTTTCTTTCTTGAACTCTTTTATATTGGCTGGATCTTCAAGGGCTAGCTTTTCATATCTCACCGTGACGGACGTCATTTTTTGGGTTGGTCCATAACTGCTCATCACCCAAAGTAATAAACTGATCATCATGATTACTTTCCCTGCCTGAAACACAAATACTTTTGCTTTTTCAACCATGGTATAAAAAATATTCTTCCACCTCGGACCTCGATATACGGGTAATTCAAGGATGAAAAAACTTCTCTCTGTGCTTTTAATGAACCATTTAAAAATGTAGGCCGATGTGAGTGCCATGACAGTACCAAGAAAATACAGCAGCATCATCACAACACCTTGCATGCTAAGGAAACCGAAGTATAAATGCTTTGGAATAATAAGAGCAACCAGAATGGTATATACGGGCAACCTCGCACTACAGCTCATCAAAGGGGTGCACATGATGGTAAGTAAACGCTCTTTTTTATTTTCAATATTCCGGGCACTCATGATGGCAGGTACTGCACATGCAAGTCCGCTGATCATCGGCATTACACTCTTTCCGTTCAAGCCTGCTTTTCTCATCAGCTTATCTGAAAGAAAACTGATCCGAGCCATATATCCTGTATCTTCCAATAAAGTGATCAAACCAAAAAGGATCATAATTTGTGGTACGAATATCATAATTCCACTAAGCCCGGCAACCACTCCATTAATTAAAAGATCGCTAAACCAGGAAGAGGAAAGTATGAAACCAAGAAAGCCCGCCAGCTTACCAAAACTCCATTCTATCGCATCCATCGGATATTGTGCTATCCAGAAGATACTTTGGAATAAAAGAAAAAGCACTGTTAGCAGGATAATATAACCCCAAAGTCTGTGCAAGAGAATATTATCAAGATGCTCCGTAAACAGGACTTTCTGAAGCGGATCCTCTTCGATCACTGTTAGCGACATAATATGCTTGATCCTGCCGTATCGCTGCACAATTTCCTCTGCCTGAGTTCGTGTTGGATTGAACCCATTCTTTTCCTCAATTTTCTCAATTTGATTTTGTTTTCCTTCATCAAATGAAAAATGCTCATGGTTAATAAGGTAGTGTATGGCTGTGTATTCACTGATGTCTGGAAATTGCTCACAGAGATCTTTTACAGCCATAGGGGCAAACGCTTTACTATCAATAAAATCACGTGCCGGGGCCTTATATAAATTCTCAGCAGTTTGAGCAAGGGTTTTTTTTAATTCAGGAAAACCTTTATCCTTCCGGGGATTAATGGGAATTACTGGCACCCCCAATTCTCTTTCCAAACCCGCGATGTCAATCTGGATACCTTTTTTCTTTGCAAGGTCCATCATGGTTAGCGCAACTACAACAGGCCGTTTCAGGTCAATGATCTGTGAGCAGAATAAGAGGTTCCGTTTCAGATTGGAGGCATCTGCAACAAGCAGGATAATGTCTGCTTTAACGTCGACATCCTGGTTCAGCAACACTCTATAAGTCACCCACTCATCATTTCGCTTAGGATAAAGGCTGTACGTACCCGGCAGATCAATGATATTTGCTGTAAATGCTGCTGAGATTTTTGCAACCCCGGTTTTTTTATCTACCGTAACCCCGGGAAAATTGCCAACCTTTTGATTTAATCCTGTCAGCGAATTGAATACAGAACTTTTTCCGCTGTTAGGATTTCCAACCAAAGCAATATGTAGAGTTGAGTTCAATTTTTTGTATTGGTAAATTTAAAGCAGGCCGATGATGAAAGGTTACGAATTAAGAAAAGAGATATGCAAATCCATTAATTTTGCTCTATAAAATATTTCCTTATGAAATTTCTCCTGGCGATTCTTTTACTTCTATCGCAAATTATCTCAGCACAAAAATTAAAGAAAGCAGATAAGCTTATTCTCTCTGATCTGAAGTCATCTGTTTCTTTTCTCGCAGATGACAAACTTGAAGGGAGGCGCACCGGAACCGCAGGAGAAAAACTTGCCTATACATATATTGCTGATCAATTCAAAAACGAAGGTCTTATACCAAAAGGTGATAACAATACTTATTTACAGCAATTCGAAATAAATGAAGGAAAACAAATAAGTAAATCCACATTTTTTATCGTAAATGGAAATGACCTTACGTTAGAACAGGATTTCTTTCCATTGATATTTAGCGCCAATTCCTCACTGGAAGCGACTCCTACAATTGCCTTCCAGGAAAAATCAATGCCATGGTTTCTTGATCTGAAAGATATACTCGAAAAGAATAAAAACAATCCGCATTTCGACCTGGTCAATATAATTCAGGAGAAGGCAGCTGATGTAGCTTCAAAAGGTGGAACTGCTTTTATCCTTACCAATACTTCTTCAATAACAGATGATCTTAAGTTTGAAGGAAAGCAAAAATTAGTTACTTCATCTATCCCTGTTATTTATATTACTAAGCAGGCAAAAGAAAAATATTTCAAGGATGAAGCTACTCCTTTGGACCTGAAAATAAAGATCAGCATTGAGGACAAAAAAAGAACGGGACATAATGTTGTTGGATACATAGATGAAGGTGCTCAAAACACCATCATTATTGGTGCGCATTTCGATCATCTTGGCTATGGGGAAGATCACAATTCGCTTTGGACTGGTGCCCCTGCAATACATCATGGTGCCGACGATAATGCCAGCGGAACTGCTGCGGTAATTGAACTTGGGAAAATGATCAGGACTTCACACCTGAAAGGAAATAACTTTTTATTGATTGCTTTTTCCGGTGAGGAGCTTGGATTATTTGGTTCTAAATATTTTACTGAACATCCTACAATCGATCTTTCCAAAGTGGATTATATGATCAATATGGATATGGTTGGCAGATTGAATGATAGTACTCATGCACTTACCATTGGCGGGTACGGCACTTCTGACACATGGGGTAATTTGCTTACTACGAAAGAGAAAGCTTTTAATATCAAATTTGATTCAAGTGGTATAGGACCAAGCGATCATACGAGCTTTTATTTAAAAAATATACCTGTACTTTTTTTCTTCACTGGTTCACACAAAGATTATCATAAGCCAAGCGACGTTATTGATAAGATTAATTTTGTGGGCGAATTGCAGATTGTTAAGTATATCTATCACCTCCTCGGGCTTACAGATAAAACTCCGAAACTGGCCTTTACCAAAACACGTGAACCGCAAATGGGTTCCGCGCGTTTTACCGTCAGCCTGGGAATCATGCCCGATTATACTTTCAGTGGAACAGGAGTTAGGGCAGATGGCATCATCAGCAATAAGATTGCTGAAAAAGTTGGTATAAAAGCTGGTGATGTCATCACACAGCTTGGAGATTATAAATTTTCAGATGTCAATTCTTATATGCAGGTGCTTAGTAAATTCAAAAAGGGTGATGCAACAAAAGTGAAAGTATTGCGAGGCAAAGAAGAGATTGTGTTTGATATTGTATTTTAGACCATGATTCGCTACAAATGAAACTCCGCATAGACAATGATTCTCTGATAGATGACTTTTTCCAGGACACCCGCCTGCTTGGAATTGTTGCACCCGTTAAGCATTACCAATTTTGCTGGCATCTCAACAAAATGCTTCGATTCGATTTTAGAATAAATAATGATCTCGAGATTCAGCTTACAAAAAAGCAACGCAATTATTTCTTTTCCATCTATGAATATGGCGAACAATCGGGAACAATAAAACATTATGTATACAACAACCAGTTTGATGGAGAATACCTCTTACCCGAATTCAAACATCTTGATTTCTTATGGCTTATAAAGGATGATATTATGAAGGATGAAGATGTTGCAGCGCTTATCAGCTCCATTAGGAGCATTCCGGCGGTACAACTTATTTCAGAAATGACTAATGAAAAAATAAAAAACAAACAACACCTGATCTTTTAAACTATTTATTATGTGGAAAAAGAAAGACAACAAACTCTATAAGAAATTCGAATTTAAAGATTTCTCAGAAGCTTTTGCATTCATGACAAGAGTAGCACTTGCCGCTGAAAAAATGGATCACCATCCTTTGTGGACCAATGTATACAACAAACTTGAGATATGGCTCAATACACATAGTGCTGGTGATGTTGTTACGGATAAAGATAAAAAGCTGGCTAAGATAATTGATGGGTTGGCCTAACCCCGCAGGGGTGACATTATTATAGTTAGCCTTTTACATTAATCACCTTTTCACCTGGAGAGAAAAATCTTCCAATTGGTAGCTCATACATTGATAATGAATGTTGTGACAAAACTTCCTTCACTTCATTCAACGAACCCGGGTCGGCAGCAAATAGTAACCCCCCATTGGTTTGAGGATCTGGCAAAATTGAAAACGCTTCCATAACATTCACTCCCTTTTCAAAAATAATTTTTGAACTGACATTGTTCCAGTTCCTGTAAGTGGCGTCTGGTATCATTCCCTGCACAAGATATTCCCTGGCATGTTCGTGTATTGGCAACCGTGAGTAATTAATTTCAACAGACAGGTTGCTGCCTTCTGCCATTTCAATAAGATGACCAGCCAGGCCAAAGCCTGTTACATCAGTCATGGCACTAACCCCTTTAACCTTCCCAAGAGCCTCGCCAACTTTATTTAACTGAACCAACTGTTGAATAAAGGATGTGGTGTGCCCGCTCTTTAATACTCCTCTCTTTTGCGCAGTTGCTAAAATACCAACGCCCAAAGGTTTTGTCAGGAATAACAGGTCTCCTTCATTTGCAGTATTGTTTTTTTTGAGATGCTCTACTTCAACCATACCCGTAACCGCCAGGCCGAATATTGGTTCGGGAGAATCAATGCTGTGTCCGCCGGCTAAAGAAATACCAGCTTCAACACATATGCTCCTGCTTCCCTCAAGCACCTTATGCGCCAGAGACGACGGTAATTTATTTACGGGCCAGCCAAGTATGGCTATTGCAAGAACTGGTTTGCCCCCCATCGCATACACATCACTGATAGCGTTTGCAGAAGCAATGCGTCCAAAATCAAATGCATCATCCACTATTGGTGTAAAAAAGTCTGTAGTTGAGATCAATGCCATTCCATTTTCCAAATCATATACGGCTGCATCATCCTTACTTGAATTACCTACCAATAATCTTTTAGTGTCTGGAAATGAAAAATTACTATGTAGGATCTCTTCCAGCACCTTAGGTGCGATCTTACATCCACATCCTCCGCCATGAGAAAACTGGGTGAGCCTAATTACTTCCTCCACACTGTTTGTGATTAAGTCATTGGTCATTGAAGCTTTTATTTTTAATTATCGAATATTGCATATTGAATATTGCATATTATTTCCCCCGTCGCTTCAGCACAATCGCAGCATTTTTCTGAAGGTCACCGCTAAAACGTATTTCATAATCCTTACCACCATCTCTTACCACAAGTAGCCCTGTGTTGGGAGGAATGCTTCCGAGATTCTCTGCATACATAATAAGCTTAACGGAATCTAAGGAGGCTGGAATTCGTATTGTTTTATTTATTCCATTTGCTGTGAGCCCCTGCTTTGGCCAAATTACTTTTCCATTCATAAGCACAGTTACCGTATCTCCATCGATCTCTCCATTATCGTACAAAGTAAGTACAAGGCTATCTGAATTAAAAAATACGGTTTCAATCGTTTCGATCTTCCTTGATTCAATCTCAGCCGCGGGAACTGTATTTTTCAATATGGGGGGAGGAAGTACAATCGAAGGTATTGTTGTAATAACTTTTCGATCGGTGGGCTTCTCAACAAAGCTAAGGCCACCCATAAGATCCATTTTTTCTAATTGTGCTACTAACTTACTATCCTCAAAGTTCTTTTTCTTTTCAAGCGTTAGCCGCCCCGTAGCGGAGCTGTATTCTCTTGTTCTGTTGGTCTTCCAGGTACCACTTAAGACCATTACTGAACTTTGTCCTGATAGACTAAGTAAGCTGAATTGATGCACCCCCCTGGTCGGACTCACCGAGTAATTATTATAGAGTAGTTCTACATCTTCAATAAAAATCTTATCCTTTTTCCGAATGATCTTTATTGACTTTACACCCACATTAGGAACCCCATCAATAATAAATGTAGTGTGCGAATACCCTGAAAGTTTTCCTTTTTGTTCACTGATGGCGAGCTCATATGAAATAAAGCTTTTTGTGGTATCATTATATAATGATCCTATCCAAACACCAGTAATATCCTGGCAAAAGAGTTTTAATGGAAGTAAAAGAAGAAGTAAAATGCTTTTCATGTATTGGATACTTTGGATGCCAATTGGGATGCCGACCTGGTAATTGAATTTATTAGATTACCGTTCATCTTAGCATCAACGCTTTTACAGGGGATGTTATGCAACAATTGTTCAAGATTATTACGATTGTGCAATCCTTTAGAATAAAGTTTATCATAATAATGAAGTAATATCCTAAAACTCTCAGTTACATTATTTTCAAGCAGGTAATTAATAGCATTCTTTGTTTCGAGTCCGCCGAGCCTTTTTTGTATCCGCATGATCGAATTAACTAATTTCCCGCGCTCGAATATGCCATAAGTTTGAACGAGGTATTGCAATCTTTCTTCAAAAGATATATCCATAAAAAATACCTGGGACTCCCGCATGGCTTTCCATATCGAATTTGGAATCATAACCAAACCAATTCGCTGGCTTTCATCTTCAAGCCATATTTCCTTGCCATTTTCAAATCCGCTATTCCATGCGCTTAATTTATAGAATAGTTCATTAGCTAATAAGTTTTCAAACATCTCCTGGCTGGGTTGCGGATTTTCCCCAATTGCCCCAAATGCGGAACCTTTGTGGTTAGCAAGGCCTTCCAGATCAATAACGGTATGACCTATGCGCTTAAGTTCATCCAACACGATTGTTTTTCCTGATCCTGTGTAACCGCCAAGTATAGTAAACTGGTATTGCTTTTCGAATTGTTGAAGCACCCAATTGCGATACGCTTTATACCCCCCGGCTAATGTATATACTTTAAATCCAAACATATCCAGCAACCATGCAACAGCAGCGCTTCGCATTCCTCCCCTCCAGCAATGAACAAGTATAGATTTATTATTGGCTTGCCGCTTACTATTTATTATAGCCTCCACCTCTTCAACCATCTTCCTCATTTTTGCACCAAAAAAGTCAAGCCCTAATTTGATCGCTGTTTCTCTACTTTGTTGTTTATAGGCTGTTCCCACAATAGCACGCTCTTCATTTGTAAATAGCGGCAAGGAATGAGAGCCAGGAAAATGTGCATGATTATATTCTGCGGGGCTGCGTACATCAAAAACAGGAGTTGTTTTTGCAAGAGTTACAAATTCGCCGATAGTTAACTTGATTGCAGCCATTGTAAATTCTTAAAAGGAATAAAGTTAACAGCTGTTTCAATAACATCGCGAAATCTAATGACCGGCCTCAGAAAAAAAGCGTTACGCCCTATCATCCATTCATCGAAGTCAGGAACTCAATATTATCCTTCGTCCCTTTCATATTCTTCATCAACAAATTCATAGCTTCTTCAGTATTCATATCTGCCATATGATTACGCAACAGCCACATTCTCTGCAATACCTCTTTGTCAAGCAAAAGATCATCCCTTCTTGTAGAAGATGCGGTGATATCGATGGCGGGGAATATCCGCCTGTTGGATAAGCGCCTGTCAAGTTGTAACTCCATATTACCAGTTCCCTTAAATTCTTCAAATATTACCTCATCCATCTTACTTCCCGTATCAACCAATGCTGTTGCAATAATGGTTAACGACCCTCCATGTTCAATCTTTCTTGCAGCACCAAAGAACTGTTTTGGTTTTTGCATCGCATTTGCTTCAACACCTCCCGATAGCACTTTACCACTCGCAGGCGCCACAGTATTGTGAGCCCTGGCAAGGCGGGTGATACTGTCAAGTAATATTACCACATCATGACCACATTCAACAAGTCGCTTCGCTTTTTGCAAAGCCATGGTACTTACCTTAACATGCTTGTCTGCTGGTTCATCAAAGGTTGAAGCAATAACTTCTGCTCTAACGCTTCTTTCCATATCTGTAACCTCTTCTGGTCTTTCATCAACCAGGACGATCATAAGATAACATTCCGGGTGATTGGCTGCTATTGCATTAGCCAATTCTTTTAACAACATTGTTTTACCAGTCTTTGGCTGTGCCACGATCAAGCCCCGCTGGCCCTTACCTATGGGTGTAAACAAGTCCATTATACGTGTGGACAGGTTATTCGATTGTGTAAAAAGATTTAGTTTTTCAAATGGGAACAGGGGGGTAAGGTAGTCAAACGGCACCCTGTCGCGAACTTCTTCAGGACCTTTCCCATTGATGGTCTCAACTTTTAATAAGGCAAAATATTTTTCACCTTCTTTTGGTGGCCTGACAGATCCGTAGACGGTATCCCCGGTTTTTAACCCAAATAATTTTATTTGTGATGGTGAAACATAAATATCATCTGGGGAGGATAGGTAATTATAATCACTGCTTCTTAAGAAGCCATAACCATCAGGCATCATTTCCAATACCCCTTCACCGAGTATCACGCCATCAAACTCAATATTAAAAGTACTTTCCCTTCTTTGTGGATAAGTTCTTTGTTGATTTGACTGACCACCATTTTGTTGAGATTCACCACCTTGCGGGGCATCATCATTGAGTAATTCAACAAGGGCGGGAGCGATTGCCATGATCTTATTGTGTGCATCATTTGCATTTTGATCATCTTCGGCATTTTCATCTATTGCAACCTCTTCTTCTTTCGTTTTTTTGATATGTTTCTTTTTTTCATGTAGCACAGGAACAGGAACAGGAACAGGAATCTCACTCTTTCTGGGCCTCAACTCTGGCTTATTTTTTTCTGCAGTCACTTCCGGGGCTTCATGTATTGGGACAGCAACCTCAATAGGCTTAATGATTCTTTTTCTTTTTGGCTTCTCGCCATCGATACTTTTTTCTGTGTTCATATTCTGTTTTAACAGGATCTTGTCTATCAACTCCTGCTTTTCTAATTTTTTTGCGTTGGAAATATTTTGTTGCAATGCTATATCCTGCAACTCAGGAACGAGGAGGTCGTTCAGTTGTGAAATGTCGTACATAAAAGCACTTGTAGATTAATAGTCAAAACAATCTTAAAAGTTGTAAAATATAAATTTGATGATTTATATGGAATGGATTCTGTTAATAACTGATACGTTTAATGAAATAGGGGAACCGATCAGCTTTATTCCAATGCAATGATACGTCAATTTTGGAAAAAAAGAAAAATATTTTGATAACAGTCCTTTTCATCAAACTAATATGAGAGAACTTCAGATGTAATTGTGGTAATATCCCGTCAATTTCCGATGTATCTTTGCGCACCCCCAAAACTGACGTATGTTCAATAAAAGATCCAGGATAAAAGAGTTGCTAGGTACAGATAGAACTGGTTATGAAGCTGTTGTAATGGGCTGGGTGCGCACATTTCGCAATAACCAGTTCATTGCATTGAATGATGGAAGCACAAACAATAACCTGCAAGTGGTGGTTGAGCTTGGACAATATGATGAATCAATCCTTAAACGCATTACAACCGGGGCTTCTTTAAAGGTCACCGGGGAGGTAGTTCCCTCTTTAGGAAAGGGCCAGAAGGTAGAACTTAAGGCCTCTTCATTAGAAATCATTGGAGATAGCGACCCGGAAAAATTTCCATTGCAGCCAAAGAAACACAGCCTCGAATTTTTAAGGGAGATCGCTCACCTTCGTTTCAGAACGAATACATTCGGTTCGGTTTTCAGGGTACGTCATTCATTAGCGTTCGCTATCCACCAATTTTTTAACGAAAAAGGGTTTGTATATCTCAATACTCCAATAATTACCGCTTCAGACGCAGAAGGCGCTGGTGAAATGTTTAAAGTAACTACCCTTGAACTTGGCACTCCGCCTAAAAATGAAGACGGTTCTATTGATTTCAAGGAAGACTTTTTCGGCCGTGCCACGAATCTGACTGTAAGCGGGCAATTGGAAGGGGAACTTGCGGCTATGGCATTAGCTGATGTATATACATTCGGACCAACCTTTAGGGCCGAAAATTCAAACACAGCCCGGCATTTGGCTGAATTCTGGATGATAGAGCCTGAGATGGCTTTCTACGACCTGGAAGATAATATGATGCTAGCGGAAGAATTTATTAAATACATTATTAGCTATGCATTAACGAACAACGCTGATGATCTTAATTTTTTAGCACAGCGCCTTGAAGAAGAAGAAAAACAAAAGCCACAGAATGAGAGAAGCGAAATGGGGCTGATCGAAAAACTTGAGTTCGTGACCAATAATAATTTTGAGAGGCTTACTTATACAGAAGCGATCGATATTTTGAGGGAATCAAACCATAATAAGAAAAAGAAATTTCAATACCAAATTACAGAGTGGGGTGTAGACCTTCAAAGTGAGCATGAAAGGTACCTGGTAGAGAAACATTTTAAAAAGCCCGTTATACTTACCAATTATCCAAAGCAGATAAAGGCCTTTTACATGCGCCAGAATGATGATGGGAAAACGGTGGCTGCCATGGACATTCTTGCTCCTGGTATCGGTGAAATTGTTGGTGGCTCTCAGCGTGAAGAAAGGTTGGATAAATTAGTTTCAAGAATGAATGAAATGAATATATCAACCGACGAACTCGACTGGTATCTCGATACACGAAGATTCGGCTCATGCCCGCATGCTGGTTTTGGGCTTGGTTTTGAAAGAATGGTTCAATTTGTTACCGGGATGACCAATATACGTGATGTAATCCCTTTCCCACGCTTTCCTAAGAATGCTGAATTTTGATGTCACCCTTTTCTATATTCCAAAATCCCATCAATAATCTTAATAGAAGAACCCCTGTTATTCTAATCAAACCAAAATGGTTACCTGGTTAAGTATGACCTAATCCTCGTATTTACATTTTGCCTTATGTTCATATAAAACAAATTGTAATCAGCGATATGATAATTCTTTGTGGTTAAAAATATATTTCCGAAAAATTTAGGACGACTGACCCATAGAATATTTCCATGCACTCGTGAACTTACCAAGCCAGGAATTACTTTATTGAAATTTTTTAATATCCCACCCTTATTAAGAGTAGTTGGAGCAAAAGTTTCATCGCTTTTCCAGGTTAGTGGGTTAGTAACATATGCATGTAACTTTTCTTTCTTAACAAAACCGGGATCTGCATTATTTCTAAATGAACGCCAGCTTACAAAACAACCAGTAGACGTAGAATCAGAACATGGACGCAAAGAAGAAAAATAATTCTCAAAAACCGGGAGACCTATTATATAAGCGCAAACAAGCTGTTTCTTCAAAGGTTTATTCTCAAAGAATTCGCGTAAAAGTCTACCTGCATGTTTGGTTCCCTGGCTATGGGATGCAATGATGATCGGTCTTCCATTATTGAAATGAATCAGGTAATACTCAAATGCAGCTTTGATATCATCATAAGCCAGGTTGAATGCTTGTTCCGCAACAGCTTTATCATAGGTATAAAATGCTTGTAGATTGGCCTGCCTGTACCTTGGTGAGAACACCCTGCAATGTTCGTTGAAGACGCTGGCCTGGTAAAGGATGGCAGTCTTATCTGTTTTTTGATTAATTTTTATGTCGTCTATTGGTGCATTCCATCCTAAGGATAGATTGGGATCTACATAGGAAGTTGGATAAATAAAGAATACATCAACGAGTGAATCATTGATGTTCCGTTTTAAAGAAGATGGAACATTGTGTGAAGGATCTTTTTTCCACGGATGTGCGGCCCAATAATCAAGATTTGAATAATCAGGCAAACCATTAGTTGATTTAAACGAATAGTTTATACCAGTAGTATAATTTTTCAAAGCACAGGAAGATAATATCCATAAGCATGTAATTGCAGCGAACAGGTATAATAATAAAGTGCGTAAGAAATAACTTTTGTATTTTTTCATATTCAATTATACTTTAGCAAATCTAAATTAAATAGATATGAATATCCCTGCGGTAGACCTTTCGAGAATACCTTGATGAAAGAATTAGAGAAATTGGATTAAAAAAATAATTCCTGGAATATGAAAAGGCTCAAACAAATTGGTTTACTCATCAGCTTAGCTTGCGTGTTTGCTTCTTGCCACAATAAAGCAGTTGATTACAATAATTCGCTGGTAAAGATTCAACAGGGTGTTCTTCCTCAGGTTCAGGAGTTTGCCAAAAAATGTTCTACTGTTGATAGTTCTAATATTCACAACATTTTGCCTGAAGCCACTAAGATGGTTCAATTACTGGATCAAAAAATTGCTGAAGTGAATATACTCTCTATTGTTGATGGTGGTCAGAATCTAAAAAATGCAATAATAGACCAACTCGAATTTGAAAGAAATCTATGCTACAAATTAGGGCGTTTAGGAGATCCTTCGGTGACACCGGAGGAAAAAGCATCCATAGAGCAGGAGTTTGTAAACAATACGCCCGATGCCGACAAGATAACCAGGCGGGTTGATGAAGCTCAAAAAGATTTTGCAGAAAAAAATCATTTCCCCCTTAAGAATAAGTAATTTTCCATATCCCTAATAAAGGCTTCTTCTAAAAGTCCGCTTGATTTATTATTTTAAGTACTTTGAATCAATGATGCTTCGTCACGTTCCTTTTCTGAGAGCTGTTTTTTTTCATAGTATTTCTGCATTTGGTGGACCCCAGGGTCACCTGGGTATGATGTTGAAAACTTTTGTTGATCGAAGGCATGACGTGACAAAATCTGAATTAATGGAATATGTCTCATTTTGCCAGTTGCTTCCTGGTGCATCTTCCACACAAACGCTTACACTGATCGGTTATAAAAGAGGCGGTGTTCCCCTTGCAGTGCTAACCCTAATCATTTGGATCCTTCCTGCATCCATTTTGATGGCTTCCCTTTCTTTCATCATTCAATACATCGATACAAAACAAATGAGCCTGAATATATTCAGGTTTATTCAACCAATGGCGATAGGATTTCTTGCTTTTGCTGCTTTCAAAATGTACAAACATTCTATTATCAATTTGATTACATACATTATCATGCTGGTGTCGATGGTGCTAACGTATATCTTATTTAAAACACCCTGGGTATTCCCCATTCTCATAATCGCAGGTGGGATAGTCACCAATTTTAGCCGTAAGCGTATTCCAACGAAAGAAGTAGTAAAACCAAAGCAGATAAAATGGACCAACATCTGGTTATTTGTGCTAATTTTTATGATTGCTGGTTTCCTCAGCGAAACTGCAAGAACCAATGAATGGAAAGATCGCAGAGCATATAATCTATTTGAAAACTTCTATCGCTTTGGAAGCCTGGTGTTCGGTGGTGGTGATGTTTTAATGCCGATGATGTATGATCAATATGTGATAAGAGATAAGAAACCCAATGACCTGACGACACAAGAAATAAGAGAGAAAAAAACCAATTACCTCACGAAGGAAGAATACCTGATTGGTTTTGGAATGGTAAGAGCAATACCCGGCCCAACTTTCTCTGTAGCTTCTTATACTGGTGGAATGGCTATGCGCTCGAAAGGAAAAGACATGCAGTTGCTGGGTTGTATTATTGGAATGATCGGTATATTTTTACCGAGCGCATTATTAGTCTTATTTTTTTACCCTGTTTGGCATAACCTGAAAAAATACGTCGTCGTATATCGGGCACTGGAGGGCATTAATGCCGTAGTGGTTGGTATTATGTGGGCAGCCACGTTTTATCTATTAAAGGCCGTTACCATCTCCAACCTTGAAACTGTCAGCTTTGTGAATATAGCTGTCATCCTTGGAACGTTTTCATTGCTAACATTTACAAAGATCCGTTCAACGTTCATAGTGGCGGGATGCCTGTTGCTTGGCTGGATATTTCAAAATCAATTGTTAGGGGTTCTTGGCATTTGAGACGTAGCATTTGATACGTAGCACGCTCCGATCATTTGTAATAATGATTCCTTTCTATCTCATCCTTCACAACATCGGGCACAAGAAATCGAATAGATTGATTTTTTTTGATCAACTCACGTATATGAGTAGACGAAATCTCGAGGAGAGGAGCTGCTACCTGAGTAACTGTTGAGGGTAATGATTCTTTAATTTCAAATCCCGGGCGATTATAAATTATGATCCGGTAGTTTTTGAGCAATAATTCATAATTCTTCCATTTGTTCAAATTGCTGTAACCATCGCTTCCCATTATAATTTTAAAGGCGTATGAGGGGTATTTTTCGGACAGGTAGGTTACTGTATCAATAGTAAAGGAAGGTTTTGGCAATGAAAATTCAACACTACTTGTGCGCAGGCGATTTTCTCCTTCAATGGCAATATCAACCAAATGTTTTCTATGATATTCATTCAATAAGGCGGCTTGAGACTTTAGCGGATTTTGAGGAGATATAATAAACCACAACTGATCTAATTCTGATTCTGTCACAATCGTATTGGCAATAATCAGATGCCCAATGTGAACAGGATTGAATGATCCAAAGTATAGGCCTATATTCATGTACTACATTGATTATCAGTAATTTATATAACTATTTCAACAATTATCTTAGAAGCTTCATCCAGGCGAAGACTTAAATTGTACCCAGAAACAATGATAGATATTGGATCGCCTAATGGTGCAATCTTTTCTACAGAAATGATCTCCCCTGGAAGGCAGCCCATTTCCATAAGCTTTAAAACGATCTCATCATCCTCAAAGGATTTTATCCTGACGCTGGCCCCAGAGGGGATTTCTGATAATCTTTTTTCCATACTATTACTTCGGGTAAATATATCAATAGCTATATGTTTATACTTTCGAATTAAGAAAGACTTCAATTGAGCAAGATCAACTTTCATATTCATGATGTCAAGATTACCCTTCTAAAAAGGCAATTCCTGAAGAAGTTCCTTACTGACCTCTTTCGACAAGAGAATAAACAATTAGGCGAAATCGACTACGTTTTTTGCTCCGACGCTTATCTATTAGCCTTAAATCAACAATTCCTTAAACACAACTATTATACAGATATCCTCACATTTAACCTTGCTCAGTTGAATGAGCCGGTAATTGGTGAGATCTATATAAGTATAGACAGGATTAAAGATAATGTAGAGGCCTTGAGCCTCGATCTGAACGAAGAGCTTCATAGGGTTATTTTTCACGGAGCCCTGCATTTATGTGGTTTTTTGGATAAAAAGGCGTCTGACCGAGAGAAAATGACAAAAAAGGAAGATTTCTATCTTAGCCAGTATGCCGAGGTTTCACGTGGAACCTAACTTTAACCTCAACCAACCCTTTTAACATCTCTAAATCTATGTTCCACGTGGAACATTGGAGTACCACATCCTATTGCAGTAATTTTGCAAGATGTTTCCCAAATATAATGTTATTGTTGTGGGGGCCGGGCATGCCGGATGTGAAGCTGCTGCTGCTGCTGCTAATATGGGGAGTCATGTGCTTCTTATCACAATGAATCTTCAAACGATAGCTCAAATGAGCTGTAATCCAGCTATGGGAGGCATAGCCAAAGGGCAAATTGTTCGTGAAATAGACGCCATTGGAGGCTACAGTGGAATAGTTACTGACGAAACTATGATCCAATTTAGGATGCTTAACAGGAGCAAAGGTCCTGCAATGTGGAGCCCTAGAGCGCAAAGT
>JADGPY010000284.1 GCA_017882205.1 Chitinophagaceae bacterium | reverse complement strand
TGAATGCAGAGCTTGTTAATCCAACACTTAACAACTTCTTTGGATTTGGAAATAGTTCAATTAACGACAACTCAAAACCTATAGAATATTATCGCGTAAGATATAAATATGTGCAGGCAGATCTATTGATTCGCAAACGTTTATTTAATGATATTGTTGATCTTTCAGTCGGTCCTTCCTATTATCATTACTGGAATAGCTTTGTTGATAATAAAGGCAGAATATTAAGCAATCCTGCGTTGTTTGGAAGTGACTCTCTTAGCATATATTCAACTAAAGATTACATCGGTGGCAAACTAAATATTGATGTTAATTTTATCAACAGCCAGTTTTTTCCTTCAAGAGGTATTACCTGGTATACACAGCTAAGTTCGATGTATGGCGCCAATGGCAATAGCAAAAGCCTTACAAAGCTTACTTCCGACATGACTGTCTATGCAGCTTTTTCAGAGGAAAGAAAGTTAGTTTTCGTTTTAAAATCTGGTTACGGGCATATTTTTAATAAAGGATTCGAATTTTTCCAGGCTCTGGACCTGGGAGGAGACAATTTTGACAGAGGTTATAGAAAAAACAGGTTTTCCGGATCATCCCTTTTCTATGTCGGTGCAGAGCTGAGAAAAAAATTATTTAAATCTCAATCTTATATATTGCCCGGAGATGTCGGGCTTGTAGGATTTTATGATGGCGGCAGAGTATGGATGTATAACGAAACCTCACATGCATGGCATGAAACTTTTGGTGGTGGATTATATTATGCACCATTCAATCTTGTCCTTGTTTCTGCAACAGTTGGAATCTCGAACGAAGATCAATTGCTTAATTTTTCATTGGGCACAAAATTCAACTTAACTTTCTGATCATGGATCATCATATTTATAAAAAAGTTGAAAACTACGTTACCGGGTTGTTTGAATCCAGCCATGATGATGCATTGGCTTTTCATAACCTGAAACATACACAGACTGTGGTAGCCAGGACAAAAGAGATCGCAGGGCATTATGACCTTTCTGAAAAAGAGATGTTGATATTGTTTACGGCTGCCTGGTTTCATGATACAGGACATCTATTTACTGAACCTGCTAAGCATGAAGCAATGAGCGTGGAAATAATGCGCAAATTTATGACACCAGAAACTGATGACCCTGACCTTATCAAGGAGATTGAAAAAACTATCCTATCCACAAAGGCACCCAGAAATCCTACCACCCTGCTTCAACAGATCCTTTGCGATGCCGATACATATCACCTGGGCACGAAAGAATTTAAAGGATCAAACAAGGCGGCGATGGATGAATATAAGTTAAAGACCGGTAACCTGGATAAAAGAAAATTTAATAGTGATACTATTCAAATGCTGGCAACTCATCAGTATTATACAAAGTACTGCAAGGAATTGCTGACAAAAAGAAAAATACAAAACATGAAAAAGCTAAAGAATAAATTGGAAGAATCTGAAGATGATAAAGGAGAAAAACTTGCCTCTATGAATTTCGTAGAAGGAGATAGACTTGCCGGCATCGCCAAAGATAAAAGCGGGTTAATGTCTAAGGGAATACAAACGATGCTTAGACTAACTTCTGAAAATCATCTCAAGCTAAGTGATATGGCAGATCATAAAGCGAATATCCTGATATCGGTTAATTCAATTATAATTTCGGTAATCCTTTCTGTGCTATTAAGGAAACTGCAGTCTGATGCCTATTTGACTATCCCAACCATTATTTTCTTGCTGGTTGCCGTAACTACCATCGTAATATCAATTATGGCAACCCGTCCTAAAGTAAGCGAGGGGACATTCAGCGACCAAGACGTACTAGATAAGAAAACCAACCTATTGTTCTTTGGCAATTTTCACCGTGTAAGCTTTGAAAAATACGAAGTGGCTATGCGGAGAATGATGATTGATACTGATTACTTATATGGTTCACTGATAAAGGATATTTATAGCCTTGGAACAGTTCTTGGAAGAAAATACAAATTGGTTCGACTGGCCTATAACATTTTTATGATAGGAATTGTAGTATCTGTACTAGCATTTGCTATAGCAGTTTATTTTTACAATGGCACCCCACCCCCATCATCCGTTACAGAAGGAATTGGTTCACCTCTCTAATTCAAAAAGGGCATGTTTTATAACAGAGATCTTAGCTGGCTTGGATTTAACCTAAGGGTTTTGCAAGAGGCGGGAGATGCCAAAGTTCCATTATACGAAAGAATAAAATTTCTTTCTATTTTTTCCTCTAACCTGGATGAGTTTTTCAGGGTAAGATATCCCGCAGTCATCGCCCTGTCTAAACTGGATAGGAAGACAAGAATGCAGGTGAGTTTTGGTTCGACAGAAGACATGCCGGAGAAGATACATAATGAAATCAACCGTCAATTAGACATTTTTGGCTCGATACTTAATGATGAGATCATACCTGGACTAAAAGAAAATGGGATCATCTTTTATTATAAAAGTGCGATCCGTCCAGAGCATATTCCGGAGATCAGGGAACTCTTTTTATCCCAGGTGCTCTCTTTCATACAGCCGATTTTCCTGGATGGAAAACAACATCAAAACTTCTTACCCGAAAATAACCAATTGTATTTTGCAGTAACCTTAAAAGAACATGATCAGGGAATTCTTAAGCAGGCAATAGTTAATATCCCTTCCTCTAAATTGCAAAGATTTTTTATTCTAACTCCTTATGATAATTTTGAATACGTGATCTTCATTGATGATATCATAAGAGAAAACATGGGATTGATTTTCCCCGGTCTCGGGATTATTAGCACTTTTAGCATCAAATTCAATAGGGATGCAGAAGTGCACATTTCAGATGAGTACAGTAGAAATCTTTTGAGCAGGATAGAAAAGCAATTGAAAAAAAGAGATTTCGGAGCACCTTCAAGGTTTTTATATGAGTCTGGCATGCCCCGAAACCTGCAACTTTTTCTCGCTTCAGCATTTGCTGTAAAATATGAAGAGATGTATTCCGGTGGACGTTACCATAACCTTAATGATCTTTCTACTTTTCCTAATTTTAATAAGAATTTACTCTATGATAAATGGAAACCATTGTCTTCATTGAACGTAATGGACTCAGGCGATATTTTTAATGTCCTCAATAAACAGGATGTTTTATTACATATTCCTTATCAATCATACAACCCGGTTCTATCCTTCTTCAACCAGGCAGCAGTGGATATGGAAGTGACTGATATTTTCATTACGCTTTATCGTGTTGCTGCTGAATCACATATAGTAAATGCATTAATAAGCGCAGCAAAAAATGGGAAGAACGTAATCGCATTCATCGAATTAAAAGCCAGGTTTGATGAAGCAAATAATATTAAATGGAGCAGGGTAATGAAGGAGGCAGGGGTTAAAATAATTTACGGCATACCCGATATAAAAGTTCATTCTAAGGTTGCGCTGATAAAAAAGAAGAAAGGGATTGAAACACTTTCCTATGCAATCCTAAGCACAGGTAATTTCAACGAGATCACTGCGCAGTTTTATACCGATCATGTGCTTCTAACAACTGATCCATTCATCATCAAAGAATTATTACAGCTTTTTAAATTTTTACAGAAGAAAGACAAATCATTAGATAACAATAAATTGAAATTTGATAAGCTACTGGTCTCACAATTCAATATGAATGATCGGTTGGAGCACTATATCAATAACGAAATTGAAAAGGTAAAACTCGGCCAGGAGGGTAAGATCAGTATTAAGGTTAACAACCTTGAAGAACCATATTTTATTACCCTGTTATCAAAGGCAAGCCAGGCCGGAGTAAAAGTGAACCTTATCATAAGAAGTGTTTGTTGCCTCATGCCGGGTGTTCCGGAGTTAAGTGAAAACATAACCATTAAAAGAATTGTAGATCGATACCTTGAACATACACGACTGTTTATATTTGGTGTAGGTGATACCGCGGAAGTCATTATGGGATCTGCTGATCTGATGAACCGGAATTTATACAACAGAATTGAAGTTTGTGTTGCCATTAAAAATCCGGAATGCAAAAAAGAACTGATAGATTATTTCGGCATTCAATGGGCCGATAATGACAAAGCTGTCGTCTTGATGCCAAACCTTGAGCAGAAGAGAATAGAAAGAATGGAAGAGGAACCAATTAACGCCCAGCATTCTATTTATACTTATTTACAAAACAAAGCATGAAATTTTTTAAAACAAGGTCGTTCCATATTTCTAATGTAACTAAGTACAGGCTTAAATCGATTTTTTCTATAGCCATTTTCTGGACAGTGACGGATTATATCATCATGCTACTCAGGGACCAATCGGACAAGCTTCACCCCACCCGAAGCATCCTGCTGAGAGAAATACTTATGTTTGGAGTCAGCCTGTTCATGGGTTACCTGTTCGTTTATAAATTAAAAAAGATTCTTCGCCGCTACCCTCTCTGGCTCAATTTCACATTAAAAAGCCTGATTCTCCTTGCCTCTGCATTTGCGATCAACTTTCTCATGCAGTATGCTGATTCTATTTTGATCGAGAGAATGACACATAAGGAAGCCTTACAAAGTATCCTGGACTATGCATTGTACAAAGACTGGCTATTAAATAAGATAATATATTGGATGATCATTTTTTTTATCACCCAGCTTTTTCTTATTATCAATGAAAAATATTCTCCCGGGGTATTTGTTGATATTTTATTAGGTAGGTACCTGCAGCCTAAGATTGAAAAACGCATTGTTATGTTCATCGATTTAAAGGATTCCACGCCAATTGCTGAGAAACTTGGACATCAGCTATATTTCAAATTTATCCGTGATTTTATTTACCTGGTCTCCTCGGCTGTAATTGAATTTGAAGGTAGAATTTATCAGTACGTAGGTGATGAAGTAGTTACCTCATGGTTATTTGAAAAAAACAATACCCGTAAATGCATGGCAGCCGTTATACAATCCCGTAAAAATATACAGAAAAAAAGTGAGCACTTCAGGCGTGAATATGGTATCATCCCCGAATTCAGGGTAGGCATTCATTTAGGCGATGTCACCATTGGTGAGATAGGGGTTATTAAAAAAGATCTTGCCATGAGCGGAGACACCATGAATACAACTGCAAGAATCCGTAGTGCCTGTAATGAGCTGAACCATAATTTTATAGTTTCCAAAGATTTTATCGACAATATTGATCTAAAAGAATGGCAGAGTGAAAGCCTTGGCATGATCGATTTAAAAGGAAAAGGCTCTGGAATTGAACTATTTACCCTCAAAATCTGATGCTTTCCTGGGTAAATTTTTCCCCATAAAACGATGATTCCAGGAGGGAATAAATATTGGTAGAAAAAATGATTAATCTTTCTTCAAACGCCTAATCCCGTAGGGATAAAAGATCGGTTAATTGGTGCATTATTTGATTAGTTAGCAGATAATTATACATCCTGGAGTTTATAGTGTTATGCAATCAACAACAAACCCGCCCAAAAAAAAGAGATACTTGTGGAATGTAGTAGGCAATGTATTTGTTGTCTTCATGCTATCCATCTTTTTCCTGGTTATTCTTGCTATCATACTCGTACAAACAGCTCCTGTTCAGAACTATATAAAGATCAGGATTACAAATTACCTTGAAAAAAAGCTTACTACCAGGGTAGAAATAGGAAAACTCAATATTCAGTTCCCAAATTCTGTTTCACTTTATGATGTATATCTCGAAGACCTGTCAAAGGATACCTTATTATCTGGCGGAAAGTTAAAAGTAGATCTCAACATGTTTCGCCTTCTGAAAAATGAACTCCAGATAAAAAAAATCGATCTTGAAAATATAACTTTAAAAGTTAAGCGTTTACAACCAGATACGGTCTTTAATTTTCAATTTATCGTTAATGCATTCTCAGGCAACCAGCCAACTGCTCAGAAGTTGGATACTACCGCTTCCATGAAAATGGATATAGACAATATCATTGTAAACAACACCCGGATCATCTATAGAGATATCATAACCGGGAATGATATGAATCTTTTCATCACTCATTTTGATACAAAGATCTCAACCTTCGATCCTTCTCACATGTACTTTAATGCGCCATCTATAACACTGAATGGTGTAAAAGGATACTTTTATCAAAATGAACCGCTAAAGCAAAAAATAATTGCTGTCGTACCTGTTTCAACACAAAAACCGAATGCGTATCCACAATTCAAAAGTTCGGAGATATTACTTAATGATATTGATGTTGATTACAAAAGTGTGCCATCATATATTTCTACAAGCCTTAAAATCGGAAATTTGATTGCACACCCGGATAAATTGAATCTGAAAGATGGAAAATTTGATTTTAAAGATCTGGCAATCAGTAAATCTGATATCGGCGTTGATATGGGTGATTCACCCTTATCTACAGTAACCCCTTCACAGCAACAGGCCGCTGAAGCGGTACCACTCTTTACTCTGAAATCGAATAATGTTACAATAAAGGAGAGCAACTTTAAAGTAAACTATACCTCCATGCCAGTAGAGAAATATGGCATGGATTACGGACACCTGGATCTTAGGGATGTTAATATGAAAGCAACTAATTTCTTATTTAATACTGATACCATTTATGCTTCGATTAAATCAGGATCATTGAAAGAAAAAAGTGGTTTCGTATTAAATGAACTTACTACTGATTTGTTTTATACAGCTACCGGCACAACTCTCACTAATCTATATCTTAAAACACCTGGTACACTGCTGCAAAATAAGGCAGTCATCCGTTATCCCTCCCTTGATGAATTGGTAAAAAACCCGGGGGTACTTTATATGGAGCTTAACTTTGTTAAGAGTCATTTACTGATTAAAGACCTTCTGACATTTGCACCCATCCTGAGGGATCAGCCTGCTTTTTCTAATCCCTCCGCAACATGGTTGCTGGATGGCCGGGTCAATGGTCGCCTTGATAACCTGCACTTAGAAAACGTACAGATTAAGGAACATGAAACCAGTTTATATGCCACAGGTACAATCAGTGGTTTACCCGATCCAAAAAAAATCAGTGCAGATTTGAATATCCCTTATTTCAATTCAACCCGAAGGGATATTGAAGCCTTCCTTCCAAAAAATACTTTACCCAAAAATTTTACATTACCAGACAATATCAGTGCATCTGGCAGGATTAAAGGAAATATAGATGACGTGGCAACTGATATATCAGTTAAAACAAGCCTCGGATCTGCAAACGTAAAAGGAACACTTAAAAAATTTTCCGATGCTAAAAAAGCAAGTTATGACCTGGCCATAAATGCAAGTTCTCTAAACATTGGAAAGATCACAGGCCAACCAGATAATATAGGGATGGTCTCAACCAATTTCGTTATCAAGGGAACGGGATACGATCCGGCAACAGCGAATGCCAGGGTTAGTGGTGTCATTACTTCGGCAGAGATCAATAAATATACGTATCATAATGTAAAAATTGATGGCACGATCGCCAATAAAAACTATACGGCAGTAGGAAGTATTCATGACCCCAATATTGATCTCTCATTCGATGCCAGTGGATCCATTAATGGAAAATATCCATCGTTGAATTTAACCGCTGACATAGACAGCATTAAAACGTTACCCCTTCACCTCGGTTCGCAGGATATTGTTTATCATGGTAAGATTTCGGCAGAATTCACAAATATAGACCCTGATAATCTGGCCGGTAATTTAATAGTTACGCGTTCCATCCTGGTTAACAATGGTCAAAGAATGCAATTTGATTCATTACAGATAATTGCCACCAGTGATGGAAACAATCATCACATGGTCATAAAAAGCGATTTTCTGAATATTGCCCTACAGGGTAGATATAAGTTAACCCAACTTGCTGATGTAGTTCAACAAGCCATCGATCCATATTTTTCTATGTCCCCGAAAAAGAATGCTGCAAAGGTCGATCCTTACAGTTTTAGTATAAGTGGAGGTGTAGTTGAAAATGCAGCCTTAAAAGCATTTTTCCCCTCTCTTAGCAAACTAAAACCTGTAAGTTTTGGAGGGCATTTTGCAAGTGATAGTGGATGGAGCGCATTTGTAACAGCACCTTATATGGTGTATGGATCATATACAATAGATGATGTAAGATTGGAAGCTATCACAAAAAATGGAGCGTTAACTTTTAACTCGTCCCTTCATCAATTAAAAAGTGGTAGCAGCATTGCCGTTTATGCAACCACTTTAAACGGCTCAATTCAGAATAACAACCTTGACTTCACTCTTAATATCAAGGATGGTAAATCAACAAACAAATACACAGTTAGCGGGATGCTCAGTCAGCCTTCATTGAATAATTATAGCTTCAGCCTGAAACCTGATAACCTCTTATTAAACTATCTAAAATGGAGTGTAAGCACTAACAATAGCATTCAGTATTTTAACAAAGACCTTACCGCAAACAATTTTATCCTAAGCCAGGGAAGCCAGCAACTCAGTTTGAATACCATTGGTTCAGGAACAAATAAACCATTAAGTATCGATTTTAAAAATTTCAGTATTGCTACTCTTACCGGATTTATACAAAATGACTCATTGCTGGTAAACGGCACTTTAAATGGAAATGCCACTGTAAAAAATCTGCAGGTTCTGCCCACATTTACAACTGACCTAAGCGTAAACAATCTTAGTATTTATAATGACACACTTGGTGACGTGTTGGCAAAAGTTAATAATACAATCTCCAATCAATACAATGCAGATATTACGCTTACCGGGCGGGGAAATAATGTAAATATACAAGGGAATTATTTTGTTAAGCCTCAGAACAACAGCAGCTTTGATCTTACAATAAATGTTGTAAGTCTTCAAACGAAATCATTGGAAGGTTTCACACATGGTGGAATCCGTGATGCCCGGGGAAATTTGTATGGCAAGATCACATTGAATGGAACACTGAATAAACCAAATATAGATGGAAAGATGAATTTCAACAATACTGCCTTCATTGTTTCATCCCTCAATAGTCTCTTTAAAATTGATAAGGAAGCAATAGTAATTATTAATAATAAGGGGATAGAATTGAATAAATTCACCATTAAAGACACTGCCAACAATGCAATCGTATTTGACGGAGCTATCAATACTGCAGACTTTATTAATTACACTTTTGACCTGAAAATAAATGCAGACAACTTCCAGGCAATTAATTCAACTAAAAAAGACAACAGGCTCTTTTATGGTAAAATGGTTTTCTCAACCGCGCTTACCATACGGGGAACAACCTCTAATCCAATTATTGATGGAAATCTGACAATCAATGATAAAACCAATTTTACCGTAGTACTTCCACAGGATGAGCCCGGTGTTGTTCAGCGTGAAGGTATTGTAAGATTCGTTGACTATAGCGCCACCCATGAAGACTCTCTATTCATGGCAGCATACGATTCACTGAAGATGTCACCACTCCAGGGGTATAATGTATCAGTAAATATAAGTGTAAGTAAGAATGCCACATTTAACCTGATCGTTGATGAAGGCAATGGAGATTTTTTAAAGCTAAAAGGAGAAGGGCAATTGACCGGTGGAATTGACGAAAGTGGAAAGATCACATTGGTAGGAAGTTATGAAATAAACGAGGGATCTTACGACCTCTCGTTCAATTTTATAAAGAGAAAATTCATCATTCAGAAAGGAAGCCGGATTGTTTGGACAGGTGAACCAACAACCGCAGAGATAGATGTAACCGCAATATATATAGCTAATACTCCCCCACTAGATCTTGTACAGGGGCAAACGGAAGGAGATCCTAATACATATAAACAGAAACTCCCATTTGAAGTTCATCTTACACTGGCAGGAGAAATCCTTAAACCCCAAATAACATTTGATATTATATTACCTGAAGAAAAAAATTACAATGTATCAAAAGATATTATCAGCACTGTAGAAATTAAATTAATTCAACTGAGGCAAGAACCCAGCGAACTGAATAAGCAAGTATTTGCTTTGCTCCTGTTGAATCGATTTGTAGGACAAAATCCATTCGACAATAGCAGTGGTGGCTCCCTGAATGCCAACACTTTTGCCCGGCAGAGCGTGAGCAAGCTGCTCACCGAACAACTGAATAAACTAACTGAGGGTTTAATAGCTGGAGTTGACATAAACTTCGATCTTGCCACCACCGAAGACTATACAACAGGAAATAAACAAAACAGGACTGATTTTAATGTTGCCGTTTCTAAACAATTGCTAAATGATCGGCTAACCGTTACCGTTGGAAGCAATTTTGAATTGGAAGGTCCACTACCAACAAACCAACAACAGAATAATGTAGCCGGGAATATTGCAATAGATTATAAGCTAAGCAAGGATGGAAAATACATGTTACGAGTCTACCGTAAAAATGATTATGAAGGCGCATTAGAAGGATACATTATTGAAACGGGTGTAAGCTTCATCATTTCTGTAGATTATAACCGTTTTAAGGAAATATTGCATGCCAGGAGAAACAGGAAAAATTTGGAGAAGAAAAATAATAGTACCGTACAGCCAACAGCCAATAATAATCAACCAGTGGTTCCTCAACAAAAGTAATTCATGATGGGTATTAGATATGCAGGCATAACCCCAAGACAGAAGTCTTGGGTAACTTACCCAAGACTTCTGTCTTGGGTAAGGATGCTCCCCCTATTTTTTCTCCTATTTTCCTGCAATTACACAAAGCTTATTCCAAAAGGGGATGCTTTATATACAGGTGCAACTGTCAAAGTAAAAGACAGCACACTTTCAAAAAAAGTAAAAAACAAGGTTATGGACATGACAGAACACCTGCCACGCCCAAACGCTAACAATAAATTTTTAGGCATCCCTTTTAAACTTGCCTTCTATAATATAGGAGGTGATCCTGCAAAAGGTGGATGGATAAGAAATTTCTTTAGAAAGCTTGGCCAACCACCTGTGCTCTTGAGTAGCGTAAGCCTCGATTATAATGTAAAGGTGTTAAAAAACTATCTGGAAAATATTGGTTATTTCCATGCAGATGCTGTGGGAGATACTACCGTTAAGAATAAAAAGGCACATGCCACATACACATTAGAACCCGGACCAGTATACACGATCAAGAATGTAAGTTATGTAATGGATAGCCTATCGTCTATAGGAAAAGCCATTATCGCAACAAAAAAAGTATCCATTTTACATCCGGGCGATCCTTTTAATCTTGATGTAGTGAAGGGTGAACGTTCAAGGATAGACGCTCTGCTCAAAGAAAGAGGCTATTATTATTTCAGTCCCGATTTATTAATACTTGATGTGGATAGCACGATTGGTGATCATAAGGTCAATATGTATCTGAAGATTAAAGAAAACACCCCCCTGGTAGCTAAAAAACCTTATATCAT
>JADGPY010000283.1 GCA_017882205.1 Chitinophagaceae bacterium | reverse complement strand
TGGATATTGTTGGTACCGGTGGAGATGGAAAGAATACATTCAATATATCAACCTTAAGTTGTTTTATAGTAGCCGGAGCAGGAAACAAAGTTGCGAAACATGGTAACTACGGAGCCACCTCTATAAGTGGCTCGAGTAATGTAATGGAACAACTTGGTTATCATTTTACAAATAAAACCGATCCTTTAAAAAAACAACTGGATGAGGCAAATATCTGCTTTCTTCATGCCCCTCTCTTTCATCCTGCTTTAAAAATCGTAGCGCCAATTAGAAAAAATTTAGGAGTGCGCACATTCTTTAATATGCTGGGTCCTATGGTTAATCCAGCGATACCGGAATACCAGTTGGTGGGTGTTTTTAGTCTTGAAATGGCCAGGATATATAATTACCTCCTGCAATTGACGAATAGTACTTTCACCATCATTCACACCCTTGATGGATATGATGAAATTTCTTTGACTAATGATACCAAGGTGATTACAAATAATGGGGAAAGCATATTAACTCCGGAATACCTGGGAAAGCGTATGGTAAGTGCCTCAGATATTCATGGCGGCAATTCTGTTGAAGAAGCAGCCAAAATATTTTTATCCATTCTTAAGGGATCCGGAACCTGGGCGCAGAATGCAGTGGTTATTGCCAATGCTGCAATGGCATTAAAATGCACAGGGAATTATAATGGATACGAACAGTGTTATGCATTAGCTGTTGAAAGTCTGGAAAGTGGTAAGGCATATCAATGTTTAGAAAAATTAATATCGTTGCAATGAATATTCTTGAGAAAATTGTAGAACAAAAAAAGAGAGAAGTTCAGCGCGATAAGCCTGTATTTACCGAAAGCTTTTTGCGTACATCAAAGGAATTTAATAGCCAATGCATTTCGCTTAAAGAATCGTTGGATGATAAATCTGCATCAGGAATTATTGCCGAATTCAAAAGGAAATCCCCTTCAAAAGGATGGATAAATAAGGATGCCTGGGTTGTTACTACCGTCAACGGATATCAGGTTGCCGGAGCTGCAGGAGTTTCAATCCTTACAGATGAGGAATTTTTTGGTGGGCAATTGGAAGATATAGTAGAAGCCAGATCGGATGACCTGTTAGGGATTCCCATCTTACGTAAAGATTTTATCATTGACGAATACCAGATAATTGAATCTAAATCCTGGGGAGCAGATGTAATCCTTTTGATTGCAGCTATTCTGTCAAGAGAGGAAGTAAAAAAATTTGCCCGCAAGGCAAAAGATATTGGATTGGAAGTTTTACTTGAAATTCACAACGAAGATGAAATAAAACATATATGTGATGAGATCGACTTCGTGGGAGTAAACAACCGGGATCTAAAAACCTTCGAATTGGATATTAACAGATCAATACAACTGGCTCCTAAAATCCCGTCAGGAAAAATATTAATATCTGAAAGTGGACTCAATAGTCCACTAGATATCATCCTATTAAAACAACATGGGTTCAGAGGATTTTTAATTGGAGAGAGATTTATGAGGGAAGAAGATCCCGGAATTGCTTGCGCAGATTTTATTGAACTGATAAACCTAAAGAATGAAAATTAAAGTATGTGGTATAACGAGCATTAAACAACTAAATGACTTAGAGATTATTGGAATTGATTATGCCGGGTTGATCTTTTATTCACAATCTCCACGCTATGTGCTGAATAAATTGAAGAGCAAGGATGTTGAGCAGGCAAATTTGTATATTCTTAAAGTGGGGGTGTTTGTGAATGCATCCGAAGAAGACATTATGACCCAGATTGAATTATATGGGCTTGACCTGGTGCAATTGCACGGGGATGAAACTCCTGCATTCTGTAATCATATCAGTAATCATGTCAAGGTGATAAAAGCATTTAGGTTAGGCAAAAAAAATGAGCAAAATATTGATTGGATGATCAGGCCCTATGAAGAGGTATGTGATCATTATTTGTTTGATACGAAGATTGAAAATGGTTATGGAGGAAGCGGTGAAAAATTCAACTGGGAAGTACTGGAAAAGAACCAGATCAATAAACCATTTTTTTTAAGTGGGGGGATTGGGCCCGGTGATGTAGAAAAAATTAAGTCTGTTCAACATCCTTTTTTACTTGCTGTGGATTTGAACAGCGGTTTTGAGATAGAGCCTGGAGTGAAGGATATGGAATTGATCAAAATATTTAAAAAAGAATTGAACGGAGAAGAGAAAAAGAAAGGTTAAGGTTGAGGTTAAGGTTAAGAAAAATAAACTACATGAGTTACAGCGTTAACGAAAATGGATATTACGGTGAGTTTGGTGGAGCATTTATCCCCGAGATGTTATATCCGAATGTGTATGAACTGCAGCAAAAGTACCTTGAGATAATGGCTGAGGAATCTTTTAAAAGCGAGATGGTTCAATTGTTGAAAGATTATGTTGGCAGACCTACACCATTGTTTCTAGCAGCGCGGTTAAGTGAAAAATATGCAGCTACGATCTATCTTAAAAGAGAGGACCTCTGCCACACAGGGGCTCATAAAATAAACAATACAATCGGGCAAATATTAGTTGCGGAAAGACTGGGTAAAAAAAGAATAATCGCTGAAACAGGAGCCGGCCAGCACGGAGTAGCCACCGCAACGGTATGTGCCTTAAAAGGCATGGAGTGCATAGTCTATATGGGAGAGAAGGATATTGAGCGGCAGGCCCCCAACGTTGCCAGGATGAAAATGCTGGGTGCAACGGTTACCCCTGCACGAAGTGGAAGCAAGACATTAAAAGATGCCACTAATGAAGCCATACGTGATTGGATCAACCATCCGGATGATACCTACTATATTATTGGCAGTGTAGTGGGCCCCCATCCGTATCCGGATATGGTGGCGCGTTTTCAAAGTGTGATTAGTGAAGAGATCAGAAAACAATTGCTCGCTGCTACCGGCAATGAACTACCCTCTTATGTAATCGCCTGTGTTGGAGGAGGAAGCAATGCGGCGGGTGCCTTTTACCATTTTTTGGATGAGCCATCAGTAAAATTGATTGCAGTTGAAGCAGCAGGCCTTGGAATAAATTCAGGATTTAGTGCGGCAACCACCCAACTTGGTACCACCGGTATCCTGCATGGTAGTAAAAGTTTAGTAATGCAAACAGCCGATGGTCAGGTTATAGAGCCTCACAGCATTTCTGCCGGACTTGACTATCCCGGTATCGGGCCATTGCATGCACATCTGTTTAAAAACGGGCGGGCTACATTTATGAGTGCTACAGATGATGAAGCATTGCAGGCGGCATTTGAACTGGCAAAATTGGAAGGGATCATTCCGGCCCTCGAATCGGCTCATGCATTATTTGTATTGAGTAAATTAAATTTTAAAAAAGAAGATGTGATTGTTGTAAACCTGAGTGGGAGAGGGGATAAGGACTTAGCAACGTA
>JADGPY010000282.1 GCA_017882205.1 Chitinophagaceae bacterium | reverse complement strand
TCTATTATGATTCAAACAAAAAATAAAACATTTTTATGCCCAAAATAACCGCTTACGCTGTAAAATTATTCCTGCTTTTAGTTATCAGCAGTAATTGTTTCTCCCAAACAGAAACATTTGACATTGCTACTTACACGGCACCCAAAGATTGGAAAAAAGATGGTAACACCGGGGCTGTTGCTTATACCAATGTCAATACAACAACCGGGGCCTTCTGCATACTTGCTTTGTATGCATGTTCTGCAAGTCTTGGCGATGCACAAAAGGATTTTGATAAGGAATGGAATGACCGTGTAGTTATTGCTCATAAAGGTGAAGCCAATCCAAAAACAGAAACTCAAACTACCGCGGATGGATGGAAAGTTGTATCCGGGGCTGCTCAAATTAAAATGGAAGGTGTTGATGCGTATGCCATACTCACTGTATTCAGTGGGTTTCAAAAAAAATTCATTGTGCTCACATTATTAAATGACCAATCTTATTTAACTGGAGTAGATGCCTTTTTAGAGAATATTAAATTAGATAAGAAAGCAAACGTTGCCGTTACACAAACAATTATTCCTACTGAAACTAAAACAAATGAAACAACCAGTCAATTTGGTCAGGTACAATATTCAATTCCTAAGGGATGGAATGTAACAAAATATCCGGATGGCGACATCTTAACCCCCACTGACTTTCCTAAGAGTGAATTCTTAGAAATATGGGTACAACCATCCTTGAATTTTTCGGGAACGATGGAAGAGGCTCTCCAAAAAAGCTATGATGAGACCGTTGAAAAAATGAAGGCTACTAAAATGTTTGAGGTAAATGGAGGGAATTATAATAAGGAAGCTGCAAAAATATCTTTCAGAGGCTGGGAATATATCCGTTGCAGCGGAAACATACATTTGGGCGCCGGCGAATACCCGCCCCAATACGGTCTTGATTTATTTGTGATAAAAGTGAATGGACGGTTCGAAAAGATATCCATTGCCAAATCCAGGAATAGCTGCGGCCACTATTCCACGAATGATATCGAAAATTTTTTATTCTCCCTGCAATTCTCCGATTGGAAGGAACCTGTTGTAAAAATGGGTACTATTAAAGGTGATGGCATTGCCGGTGTGTGGCAGGGTATTGCCATGTCCGTCGGTATGTCAACAACCGGGGCAGAATTAGGGGCTCAATATAAAGTAAAGCAACTCATTTTCTTTTCGAATGGCCAGGCATTTTTTGGAAATAATTTTCCTACTAAGGGATTAGATGAATTAAATACCTGGGTAAGGGCAGAACTTAATCGCCGGGATTGGGGAACATATACTTTCAGTAATGGTAAAGGGATGGTGAAACTACCATACGAAGATATTCCTGTAAGAATGGAAAACGGTAAGCTCATTATCACTCCCAACAAAACCGATCATGGTTTTATAAAGATAAATTCTGTAGATGGCGCAAGATTCAATGGAGAATATGCTTGTAGTAGTAAGGATTTCCTGGGAGCAGAAACCGGAAATAGATATGTCATTAGTTTTACTGCAGATGGAAAATTCTCAGACAACGGAGCTATAAAATTTTTATACCATGGTTATGTTGATTGTTTAAACGATGCTGAAGCTCCCGGATCCGGAACTTATGAAGTAAAAAATTATTCAGTGATATTTAATTATACCGATGGAAGAAAGATAAAAATTGCGTTCCTGGGAGCAGATTATGATATAAAAAATCTCAGCCCAGCAACATTACTATTAAGCTCTAACGAGGATGTGCTGAGAAGGCAATAGTGATTCCAATTTCGCAAACTTTAAAAAAATTTATATGAAAATTATTTATTTATTGTTGGTCATTATTTTAACAGTTCTTAACCCTTCTTATGCCCAGGTAAAAATTGTAAAAGAGCCCAAATCAACTTTGCAACCGGTAAATAAAACTGGTGATGGCGAAGTGCCGATAGGTGATGAATCAAAGGAGAGCTCGACAGTTCTCTCAGTTCTCTCAGATATTGCATCCGCTTATAACTTATTGGAGCAAAGTATTGAACTTGATTTTAATAAATTAATAGAACAGAATAAGGACAGGATTCATGAGATCAATGACCTAATTAAGCAGATGAAAGGAGAAATAGAAAAACGGGAATCTATGCAGAAGAAAATTTCAGAAATTGAACAGATAACCCGGCAATTGGAGCAGGAAAAGCAAAAGGATATGCAAAACATTAAAGAGCAAAATAGTAAGGCAATCCTCCATGCCAATGAATTAATAAAGCAAAAAAGTTACGGAGATCTTCAACTTTATTCAAAAACCATAAAACTCCAAACAGCAAAGGGCCGCCAAGACAGTTTGCAATTAATCGGCCAACGATATCAGGTTCATTAGTAAAGATATTATGGATTTTTGGCAGGGTAGAAATAGCGTGTTCTAAAATGTATATTCAAAAGATAGATCAAATAATACTTATTGCAGGTTTTAATGAAAATAAAAAAATTGGTATGAGAAAAATAATTCTTTTTATTTTTTTGTCTGTAACAGTAAATGCGTCAGCGCAAAATAATCCTGTTGAAGATACAACCGCTAAGCCAGCCATTACAGCAATTGGAAAACCAGATGGAGAAAAAACTGAAATGAAGATCGGTAAAGATGGAGGCAGCATCACTTCCTTAGATGGGAAAATGAAAATAATAATCCCTGCAGGTGCAGTATCAAAAAAAACAACTTTTAGCATTCAGCCTACTACCAACCTGATGCCAAATGGAAATGGAAAGGCTTACCAAATGGAGCCCTCCGGTATTACTTTTCAGATGCCTTTACAAATTATTTTTTATTACACCGATGCTGAAACAAAAGGCAATTCGCCTGAACTGTTAGCCATTGCCATGCAGGATGATAAAGGACAATGGTTAGCGCCAAATAAAATAACAACAGATACGATTGCAAAAACACTTACAGCAGAGATCCAGCATTTTAGTTCGTATGTATTATATGCAGCAGCAACTATATATCCGGAGACTGCGAGGTTAAAAGTAAATGGAACCCTGAGATTAAGAATAACCAACATCATCAATATCAATGATGGTGTAGATGCACCTTTTCTTGTAACAAAAATTAAATATAAAAGTGCCGACGAGTGGAGTGTAAATGGAATTCTAAAAGGCAACTCAGATGTCGGGCTTATTTCTATTTCAGAAAGGTACACTGCGATCTTCAAAGCACCGGCAAAAGTGCCGGCACAAAATCCTGTAGCTGTTTCTGTTCAGGAACCTTATTATACCGAAGCTTATTCAAGATGGAGTGTATATAAATTAGTGAGCCACATTACAATTTATGATGGTGACTACGAAGTAATAATGGAGTCTGTCATAAGATCAGGAAGCAAATATGCCTGGGGAGGTATCAGAACTGCCACAGATAAAGGCAGTTTTATTGTATCACTGGAAAATAATAAACCCGCCCTTATAAACATTGTAAACAACCTTGAAGTAATGACAAATGACTGCAAAAACAAAATTTTAAACCCAACCACCTGCACCGGGCTATTACATGTGGCGGGGATAAAAGACATTAAGGTAACGCCGGCCAACCCACCCGGCCAACCCTATCCCATCGTGGAGATTTGGTTTGTGCCATTTCCAATAGAATTTTCAGTAGCTCAGTTTCTCTGTCCGCCACCTCCCGGCAGTGGTGATCCTGGCGGGTCTTCCGGGAATGAACTTGCAGGATTATCGAAGAATTTTGGTAGAGCTCTTCCGTGGGATATTAAATTTCTTGCCAAAGATGGAGAACAAATTATTATAAATAGCAGTGGCGAAGACGGCTCTTTAAAAATCTGGGTACGAAAAATAAAAGATGATTAATGACAGCAATGAAAGAAAAATAAAAATTGCTTTCCTATGAGCAGGCTATGATATAAAAAATCAAAGCCCGGCAACACTAACATTGAGTTCTAATGAAGATGAGTTGAAAAGACAATGATGATAAAAAAATAATCGTTCCATATCTATTTTGTTTTTTCGAATAAGATTTATAAATATTTTTTAACCAATTAAAATTAAACAATCATGAAAAAGTTATTATTTATTCTGCCAGTCTTTTTTTTCACACTTGCTGTAAATGCCCAGCAAACCGAAGACCAACCCTAT
>JADGPY010000281.1 GCA_017882205.1 Chitinophagaceae bacterium | reverse complement strand
TCATCAACGATGAGAAAAGCATGATATTTTTCACATAGTTCACTTATTTGTTCTAAAGGGGCGGTGTCGCCATCCATAGAGAAAACCGATTCTGTTACAACAAATAGATTTGCCTTACGTACTTTCCTGGATGAAGATAATTTCTTTGCAAGATCGGTTAGATCATTATGAATAAATGAAAAGGATTGTGCGAAACTTAGTCTAATCCCATCACGAATGGAGGCATGACTAAGCTTATCATAAATTATGATATCTGATCTTTGAGGAACACAACCAAGAAGTGCAATGTTCGCATCGTAGCCGGAATTGAAAATGAGCCCGGCCTCAGCATCATGAAATTCAGCAATAAATTTTTCGGTTTCTTCAATCAAATTATAATTACCTGCAAGCAACCTTGATCCTCCACTTCCATGTTTGTAAGTATCTGGTAATGGGGTTAACCTGTTTGTTGCTATACCAAGATAATCGTTACTGCAGAAATCAACTTTATCTTTTACGAGACGAAGTGATCGTGATGCATTTTCAGCTATGCGTTGCTGCAGTTTGTTTTGAAGAAATTGATCGTTCAAAAGAATTGTTTTAAAAATTTAACCACAAAGTTCGCAAAGAAAATCCAACACGAAGAACACAAAGTGGACCCACTTCGTGTTCTTCGTGTAAATACTTAGTGCTTCTTTGTAGTTTAATTCTTCAGAAGTTAGTTATTACTTTGCAGCATGAACCAGCTATCACAGGACACAAAAAACATCCTTGGCCTTAAGCTCGTTACTGACCCCAGATGGGTGGATCTTGCAAGCATCTCCCTGGAAGATATTCTTACGGATCATGCCTGGTGTGAACAAAAGGCCGCCAATAGCTGCATCTCCCTTATCCAGAAATACAATGATAAAGAATTGCTCGTGGATTCACTTTCCCCAATCGTTACCGAGGAATGGGGTCACTTCCGCCATGTAATTGCAGAATTACGAAAAAGAAAATTGTCATTAGGAAAACAAAGAAAGGATGAATACGTTAATAAATTGCTTGAGTTCCAGAAGAAAGGTGGAAGCCCTGAAGAAAGACTTCTTGATCAGTTACTAACCATGGCATTGATCGAGGCAAGGAGCTGCGAACGGTTTAAAAGATTAAGTGAAGGTCTTGAGGACGACTATATGAGAAAGTTTTATAGGAAGTTCATGGAGAGCGAAGCAGGCCATTATACCTTATTTATTACTTTGGCAGAAACATATATTAAAAAAGAGAAAGTCCGGGAGCGTTGGAAGGAATGGCTGACATATGAAGCAGAAATAATAAAAAACCTTGATCTTAGAGGCGACCGGGTCCACTAGCTTGATAATATTCATACCAGGTTAAAGATTGGAATGGGCATTGCAGTTACTATCCGAATGGTTAAATGATGAATAATGAGCATTAACAAATTCATGTTTGCGACAGGTATAGAGAATAGTTATCCTTCCATCACATTACCCGATGGAAGGAGCAAACGTATAGACGAAATGGAAAAAACCGGTCATTATAAGTACTGGAAAGATGATTTCAAGTTAACAAAGGAAATGGGTATTGAGCATCTCAGGTATGGAACCCCTTATTATTCTGTACACCAGGGACCAGGACAATATGATTGGAGTTTTTCTGATGAAGTATTTAACGAAATGAAAGAGTTGGGAATTACTCCTTTGGTTGACCTTTGCCACTTTGGAGTGCCTGATTGGATAGGGAATTTTCAGAATACAGAATGGCCATATTATTTTGCAGAATATGCCGAAGCATTTGCACGGCGTTATCCATATCTGCAATTTTATACTCCGGTAAACGAGATCTTTATAGCGGCCATGTTTAGTGCGCAGTATGGATGGTGGAATGAATGCAGAAGCGATGAACGCTCGTTTGTGACAGCTCTTAAAAATTTATGTAAGGCAAATATTCTTGCATCGCAAGCTATCCTTCGTGTGCAACCTGAAACGTTTTTTATCCAGAGTGAATCATCAGAATACTTTCATGCAGAAGATCCTTCCTGCCAGGAACAATGTGATTTTTTAAACCAAAAAAGGTTTTTATCTCTTGACCTCACCTATGGTCATTCTGTGGATGTAACGACATACAAATATCTTATTGAAAACGGAATGACAGATGCGGAGTATATGTGGTTCCACCATAACCAGATGAGGGAAAAAAGCAGGTGCATAATGGGCAACGATTATTATATCACTAATGAGCATATGGTACACCCGAATGGTAGCACAAGTCCTGCAGGAGAAATATTTGGTTACTATGTTATCACCCACCAATATTTCCGCAGATATAAAATGCCGGTGATGCATACCGAAACTAACATCTCTGAGCCATTTTCTGTGCATTGGCTTCGTAAGCAATGGGCTAACGTGTACCGGTTAAAACAGGATGGCGTTCCCATTGTTGGTTTCACCTGGTATAGCCTCATCGACCAGATGGATTGGGACAGCGCCTTACGAAACGATGATGGAGTGGTTAACTCATTAGGACTATACGATCTCGAGAGGAATATTCGCCAGGTTGGAACCGAATATAAAAACCTGATTAAGCAATGGCAGGATGTACTTGCCCTGGAGAGTTTTGGAGTACACATATTTTAGTTCCCAAAATAAATTTTTTCTTCAGAAAGATCAAGAAATGGATACCGAAACAGCATATCTTTTATTTTTTCCAACTGAGCCTTCCTGAATGAATCAAATGCTACTGTTGATGGATACATTGGTTTATGAGCCTTAGCTTCCATCAAAGCGTTTACTTCTCTCATAATCCCTACATCCTGAGATGCCATAAAACTGTTTACAAACTTTTTAAAAACAAAATTTATGGCCATGCTGTTTGGGTGCACCAGGTCCTCTTTATAAAAGCGGTGGTCTCTCAATACATCTGTTACCAGTTCATAAGAAGGAAAATAATAAACATCTTCAAATTCCGCCTTCAATGAATGAACAACCTCTATAAGGCGTGCCTTACTATGGCTGTTTTCTACAATACCATCCC
>JADGPY010000280.1 GCA_017882205.1 Chitinophagaceae bacterium | reverse complement strand
TTTGCAATCGGTTACATTTAATAATATTTTTTTCTACATTGTGCATGGATGCTTCGTAGTAGGGAGCAATACGATGCCTGAGATTAAAAATGGTTATGAATTAAAAGAAACAATCTTATACCAGGCTTTTCATTTTGCAGTAAACATTGATACCAACACAAAACAGTTTTAAAATATGAGATACATTACGCTTGCAATCGCTTTCACTTTCGCATTAACGAGTAGACCCAAAGCGCAAAATATAATTGAACATGCATCACCAGGCTTTGATTCACTGCACACTGCTATTCCACACGGTAAAATAGATACGATAACCTACAATTCAAAAACGGTAGGTACAAAACGAAAAGCGTTGATATATACACCGCCGGGCTATTCGAAAAAGAAAAAATACCCCGTTTTGTATTTGCTACATGGCATTGGAGGAGACCAGAAAGAATGGCTTAATGGGGGCCATCCTGAAATAATATTAGATAATCTTTATGCGCAAGGAAAAGTTGAACCCATGATTGTTGTATTGCCAAATGGCCGGGCAATGAAGGACGATCGTGCAACAGGTAATATTTTTGATAGCGCTAAAGTGAAGGCCTTTGCAACATTTGAGCAGGACTTACTAAATGATCTTATTCCTTATATTGAAAAACATTACCAGGTTTATAAAGATCAACCACATCGGGCAATTGCTGGCTTATCAATGGGAGGCGGACAATCATTAAATTTTGGGCTCGGCAATTTGGATAAGTTCGGCTGGATAGGCGCCTTTTCTGCAGCTCCCAATACAAAAACACCGGAAGAGCTATTGCCAGATCCTGAGGCAGCAAAAAGTAAAGTTAAACTGCTCTGGATATCTTGCGGGGCCAGTGATGGCCTTATCATGTTTAGCAAGCGCACACACGATTATTTAGCGAAGTATAATGTTCCTCATATCTATTATATCGAGCCCGGCGTACACGATTTTAATGTGTGGAAGAATGGATTGTATATGTTCTCTCAATTAATTTTTAAACCGGTTGATACTTCCACCTTTGCTAAATATCCTGTGGCGGGCGCTCACGCAGCTACTAATGTGAGATCTGCAAAATACCCGCAAATATTACCCGATCATCGTGTAATCTTCAACGTTAGAGCGCCAGATGCGCAAAGAATGCAAGTTGACCTTGGTAAGAAATATGACATGGTAAAAGATACGAGTGGAACATGGACAGTGACCACCGATTCAGTTGGAGAGGGCTTTCATTATTACTCCTTATTAATAGACGGGGTTGCTATAGCGGATCCATCCAGCGAAACATTTTATGGCATGGGGCGAATGGCCAGCGGAATTGAAATACCTTTTTCAGGAGGAGCTTACTATGCAATAAGAAATGTACCACATGGCGATATAAGGATCAAAAAATATTTTTCAAAGATTACCAACTCCTGGAGGCAATTTTATATATATACTCCACCAGGCTACGACTCTAATACCACTGCTAAATATCCTGTTCTGTATATTCTTCATGGCGGAGGCGAAGATGAAAGAGGATGGGCTACGCAGGGTAAAACAGATTTAATATTAGATAATCTTATTGCCGAGCAGAAAGCAAAGCCCATGCTTGTAGTAATGCCTGACGCTAATGTTAGTACCGGAGGCTTTAGTCCTGGTGGAATTGAAGGTTCATTAAAGATGTTCGAAGCGGAAATGAAACAGGCAATAATTCCTTTTGTGGAAAAAAGTTATCGGACAGTAAGTAATGCCGATAACCGGGCATTGGCGGGCTTATCACTGGGTGGTTTGCATACACTGTACACAGGTCTTAATAGCACAGATATGTTTTCTTATCTCGGCGTATTCAGTTCAGGTTGGATAATTCCAATGATGAGCAACTTTGCCAATGATCAGTATGCTTTTATGAAAAATAATGCAGATAAAATCAATACTAATCTGAAAGTATTCTGGCTTTCGGAAGGTGGCAAAGAAGATATTGCTTATAAGAATGGCCAGATTATGCTAGGTAAATTGGATGATCTGAAAATAAAGCATACTTATTATGAATATCCAGGCGGCCACACATGGCCGGTGTGGAGAAATAACTTGTACAATTTTGCACAATTGCTTTTCAAATAAACTCTTCAAGTATAATCTCTTTTTAGCCATGATCATGTTAAGTAAAAAGAAAAGGATATTGTTGATTGCATGTTTTTCATTTTTTGTCAATTCGTTTGCCCAGCTTCCTTATCAAAACCCTGCCTTAAGCCCACAAGAAAGGACTGCGGACCTGATCTCACGGTTAACATTAGACGAAAAGGCATCCTTGATGTTTGATCAATCACCGGCAATACCACGTCTCGGAATAAAAAAGTTCAACTGGTGGAGTGAAGCGCTGCACGGGCTTGCAAACAATGACAGCGTAACTGTATTTCCGGAACCTATTGGAATGGCGGCGTCTTTTGATGACTCACTGGTCTTCAAAGTTTTTAGTGCTGTTTCAGATGAAGTAAGGGCTAAATACAACCAATCACAAAAAAGAGGTGTAGAAAATCGTCGTTTCCTCAGTCTCTCAGTGTGGACACCTAATGTGAACATTTTTCGGGATCCTCGTTGGGGCCGGGGCCAGGAAACGTATGGTGAGGATCCTTATCTCACCTCCCGTATGGGCGTGTCGGTGGTTAAAGGTTTGCAGGGCCCATCCGATTCGAGATATCTTAAATTGTTAGCCTGTGCCAAACATTATGCAGTACACTCAGGACCAGAATGGAGCAGGCATATTCTCAACCTCAATAATGTCAATCCAAGAGATCTCTGGGAAACTTATTTGCCTGCATTTAAATCGCTGGTGCAGGATGCCGATGTTAGAGAAGTAATGTGTGCTTATCAACGTTTAGACGATGAGCCCTGCTGCGGCAATAATCGGTTGTTAGAAACCATTCTACGCCACGACTTTGGTTTTAAATACATGGTGGTGTCCGATTGCGGCGCAATAACCGATTTTTTCAACAGTCATAAAATTTCCTCAGATGCAACTCATGCAGCGGCAAAGGGTGCGCTGGCAGGAACTGATGTAGAATGTGTATGGGAAGGATATGCATATAAAAACTTACCTGAAGCCGTTGCAAAAGGATTACTTACAGAAAAAGAAGTTGACAAACACCTTTTCAGAGTATTGGAAAACCGTATCTCATTGGGTAACCTTGATAACGATTCATTGGTGCCCTGGACCAAAATTCCAATGTCAATCGTCAATAACCAGGAGCACAGGAAATTGGCGCTGGATATGGCGCTGGAATCAATGACGCTGCTACAGAATAAGAACAGCATTTTACCCTTAAAAAAATCTATAAAGAAAATAGCAGTTATTGGCCCTAATGCAAACAATGAATCTGTTCTATGGGGAAATTATAACGGCACACCGGTAAGAACCATTAGCATTCTAAATGGTATTAAATCTAAACTTCATGCAAACAGTGTTGTATATGCTAAGGCCTGCGATGCCGTGGAGAACAAAGTAACACAAAGCTATTTTTCAAAAACAATAGCCAATGGTAAAAAAGGATTCAAAGCAACGTATTGGAACAACCGCGAAATGAGTGGCAATGAAGCGGCAAAAGACCAGATTTCCAATCCGCTAAAAATTACAACTGCAGGAGATCATGAATTCGCCGCCGGTGTTAAGTTGGTAGGTTTTTCTGCCAAATATGAAACAGAGTTTGAGGCACCTGAAACCGAAGAAATTGTTTTCAAGTGCGGAGCCACCGGGTATTTTGAATTGTTTGTAAATGGCCAATCACTTGCCCGGTATAATAACTGGCGAACCCTGCCATCACGAATTCCTTACAAAGTTGAAAAAGGTAAAAGTTATAAAATTGAAATGAGATATGCGCAATTAAATAACTGGCAGGCAAACCTTGAGTTTGATTTTGGTAAAGAACTGGATATTGATTTTACTGATCTCATTAATAAGCTAAAAGGCGTTGACGAAGTTGTATTTATTGGAGGCCTCTCCAGCCTCCTGGAAGGTGAAGAAATGCCGGTATCATACCCTGGTTTTAAGGGTGGAGATAGAACCGATATTCAATTGCCAGAAGTGCAGCGCAATTGCCTTAAAGCGCTTAAAGCAGCAGGCAAAAAAGTCATTTTGGTCAACTGCTCAGGCTCCGCTATTGGGTTAGTACCCGAAACCGAAAGTTGTGATGCCCTATTGCAGGTATGGTATGGTGGAGAATCCGGGGGACAAGCAGTTGCTGATGTATTGTTTGGTGACTATAATCCCTCCGGTAAATTGCCCATTACTTTTTATAAAGACACAACGCAATTGCCCGGCTTTGAAGATTATTCCATGAAGGGAAGAACATACCGTTATATGTCTGATCCTCTTTTCCCTTTTGGTTTTGGATTGAGTTATACGAACTTTTCAATCGGCAATGTGAAGCTGAATAAAACTAACATTGCTAAAAATGAAGGCGTTGAATTAATTATACCCGTTACTAATACGGGCAAACGTAACGGAATAGAAATAGTGCAGGTGTATGTCAAAAAAGTCAATGATATTGGCGGCCCTTTAAAAACATTAAGAGGGTTTACAAGAACAGTTGTGGCTACAGGCAAAACGGTGAATATAGTTATCAAGTTATCTTATGCGTCGTTTGAGTTTTATGATGAAAAATTATTGCAAATGGCAGTTACACCTGGTGAATATGAAGTATGGTACGGCAATAGTTCCGCTGTAAAAGATTTAAAAATGGTAAAAGTAAATGTTCAATAAAGCGATAATAACACTTAAGTCATCTTTTATGAAATTAAAATGAGAAATATTGATAGTTCCCTATATCATGTTGGTTCCAATAATAGAAGGGCATTAAAATCTTTCTTATAGGATAAAAAGTCTCATATTCTTATCAGACCTGGTCAAAAACACTGAAGAAAATAACGGTTCTCCACGGAGGAATATATAAATATCAACAAATAATGAAATTGGCATATGAAACAAGTGTTAATCTAAGTTTATCATCTCACCATAACTATTCTCAATTATTATAAGCATATTTTATTTCATCAGTAAATCTGATTTTGAATTTTTGAGACTTAATGTTTTAAAAGGAACTTTTCGGAAAATAGGTGAATATTTTATTTGAGCAAAATGCAGATAATGTTATCTTTGCATTAACAATTAAAGGTATTCTTTGACAAAATAAATTTCGGGCGTAATACGTGAGTTTGTAGCTTTTGGTATCCGTAAATGATTGTAGACAAATTAGTTAAGGTTGGTGTTCAGGACCCTCTCCCTCCGCTCCTAATATATGCAAATAGTTGTTAATCAATTATTTGCATTTTGTTTTATAGATGAGGGAGCAAAAATGGGGGCAATTTCGGATGTTTGCTGCCAATCCTATTTATTCTGTCGCTTACGTTATAGGAAATGTTTGTTGAACCTATGCGGTCAACAGCGCCACTAACATTGTATGAAATATTCGTACTTCCTACTCTATCAACTTTATCAGAAACGTTATATGTAAAGATTGCACTTATATTCATCATTTTGCAGATAGAAACGAAACCATATTTATTAATATTCAATCCGCACATAAGCTTTTCCATTAAACGATTTCACCGTAACTGTTTCCGTTTCCCGGTTGTATTCACCCCCTGTTACTTTAACGGCTTTTTTACCTTCCGGATGTGGTAATCGTATTGTTACCTTTTTGGGCTTGCGATCCGAATTACATTGAATAGTTGCTTCAATATATCCTTTCTTAATCCCCGACTTTACCTTTACATTCAATGGCCCAAAGTAACTTTGTACACCATTTAATTCAATGGTTTTCCCGTCTTCCATCCATTTACGTGGAATCGTATTCAATAATCTTAGTGTTGAGCCGTCTTCCAGGTATAACATCCACCTGGTTTCCATTAAGAACCAGGCTTCCTCATGCGTTTTATGTGGAGTGGCATGGAATAAATGCTCCCAAAAGGTATAGGTTTCACGATCAGCAAGGGCAGAAACAGTATTATAATACGTCTTCAAAAATGGCTTTACCAAACCAAGTTTGGCCTGTAACCAATTATGGCGGCTATAATAAGGTTGACTAAACGCCGCGTTGTTCTGATAAAACAATTCACTGTGATAGTCTAACATCATTCTTGATACCGGCTCATTTACATCAAGCACTTCGCAAAACACAAGATACATTGGCCCTAACAGTACATCCGGAACTGTGAATGTGCCATGAGAAAAAAAAGTTTCTTTTTTGGCATATAGTGCCCTTGGGCCGATAGCTTCTGCCCACGGAGGTACGGTGGGTCTCCAGGTTCCGTCACCGAGTGGAACCA
>JADGPY010000004.1 GCA_017882205.1 Chitinophagaceae bacterium | reverse complement strand
TGGCCGTAGCATGGATGTGTACATCGCTAAATTGAGAAAATATTTAAAAGAAGATTCTAATATTGAGATCGTAAATATTCACGGAAATGGATTCAGGCTGGTAGTGCAGGAATAGTCACGAAAAAAGTAGCGGTATATCACTACTCCCATAAGGCTTCTTTCCCAAATGTTCATACGCTTTTGGTGTAACCTCCCTTCCTCTGGGGGTGCGCATGATAAAACCTTCCTGGATCAGGAATGGTTCATACACTTCTTCCAGGGTACCCGTTTCCTCACCTACTGCAGAAGCAATGGTCGTAATACCGACAGGCCCTCCTTTAAACTTTTCAATGATAACAGAAAGGATCTTGTTATCCATTTCATCCAATCCATGCTCATCTACATTCAATGCCTTCAAAGCATGTTGAGTAATGGCAATATCAATAACTCCATTGCTGAGCACCTGGGCAAAATCCCGAACCCTGCGTAATAAACCATTTGCAATCCTTGGGGTGCCACGGCTTCTTCGTGAAATCTCCGATGCAGCATCAGAAGTAATCTTTGTTTGAAGAATGGAAGAAGAGCGTAAAATAATTTTTTGAAGTGTTATTGCATCATAATACTCCAGGCGCGATTTAATGCCAAATCGTGACAGCAAGGGTGCGGTCAGTAATCCACTCCTTGTAGTTGCGCCTATTAGTGTAAAAGGATTTAAATTGATCTGAACGCTACGGGCATTCGGCCCTGTATCTATCATGATATCAATCCTGTAATCTTCCATGGCGGCATATAGATATTCTTCTACAACATTACTCAACCTGTGTATCTCATCTATAAATAAAACATCGCTGGTTTCCAGGTTCGTTAACAGGCCTGCAAGATCACCAGGCTTTTCAATGACAGGCCCGCTTGTTTCTTTAATATTTACGCCTAATTCATTTGCAACGATCCTGCTCAAAGTAGTTTTGCCCAATCCTGGCGGACCATGAAAGAGGATATGATCCAATGCTTCATTTCGTAATTTGGCTGCCTTTATAAATATCCGAAGGTTATCGATGATCTGCTGCTGCCCGGAGAATTCTTCAATAACCGATGGGCGAATATTGTTTTCAAATTCCTTATCAGCAGGAGTCAGTATTTCTTTGGAAGTATTTAAATTTTGATTCGACATTTATTATCTTTCAGGTCTGTAAAACTAATCATTAAAACTAAAATTCCTCACAATGAAGATCGGAGTACTTGGCACAGGGATGGTTGGAAATACTATTGCAACTGCCCTGGTCACAAAACAGCACGAAGTAAGAATGGGAAGCCGCAGTGCAGTGAATGATAAAGCTTCCCAATGGGTTTCAGAAAATGGCGAAAATGCATCGCAAGGTACATTCGCTGATGCCGCTCAGTTTGGTGAGATCATTTTCAATTGCACTAAAGGCGAACATTCCATAGAAGCTCTTATGCTTGCCGGAGAAAAAAATCTTGAAGGCAAGATCCTGGTTGATGTTTCCAATCCACTGGACTTCTCCAAGGGGATGCCACCCACTTTATTTCTTGTAAATGATACCTCCCTTGGTGAAACCATTCAAGCCGCTTTCCCAGGCGCAAAAGTGGTCAAGACCCTCAATACCCTAAATTGTTTATTAATGCTTAATCCTGGTAAAGTTGCCAATGGAGATCACAACCTCTTCATATGTGGAAATGATGATGAAGCAAAGAAAACAGTCAAAAATCTGCTGGTTGACTTTAATTGGAAGCCAGACAATATCATTGACCTTGGCGATATCACTAATTCAAGAGGTACAGAACAGTTGTTGCCGATCTGGATAAGGCTCTATGGCCTGTTGGGGACAGGAGATTTTAACTTTAAGATAGCAAAATAAGATCATTTTGTAGTATCCAGCACGGGTTGGCTGGCTCTCTCCCTGGCTGAACTATCTATACCACTGCCTTTAAGAGCCGAAGTATCTATCGCAGGTTCTATCTGACCCGGAGCTATATAATCACTACGTGTGTCTTTATCGACCCAATCGGAAGGATTTTTCATTCTTTCATTATAATTATCTCTGACAATATATAATGCCATGAATGCTATAACAGAAAGAAGAATAACAGGAAAAAGCCATTTAATTGGGCTATTTGACCTTGGAACGTGCTCACTCATAATTTGCAATTTTATAAATTTATTTTCATACCGACAGAAATATCTCTAATATTATACCAATATCTATGATAATTATCAAACAATATGGAACCTCTCAGCCCCGCAAATCACCATTAATCATATCCAGCCCGTAATTGGAGCCAATAGTAGCTAATTTTGAAGTATGCGGAAAATAAGTCCGAAAATAAATGTTAGATATTGGATCTGCCAACTACTTGGATGGGGAGGGTGGGCCATGATTAACATATTCTTTGTGTACTTATTTGCTCAGGATATTTATTTGAAACCAGCCGAAAAACGTCAGGTTTTCTTTGTAGCAATGTTCATAGAATTTTGTTGGGCTATACTAGCTACGCATATTTTAAGATTTGGCTTAAAAAAGATGCAGTGGATGCGTCTGCCGGTTAAGAAAGTAATTATGCTTTTTATTGCCGGAGTTTGTGTAACCGGCCTGGGCAGCTATTATGGAGCAAGGGGAACTGCTATTTTAACCAATAGTTCAATAGTTGAATATGAACAAAAGGAAAATCTTCAGAAAGCTATCCAAAAAGAGAAATTGTTTGCAGTGGCTGGCACAACTAATTATTCGATAAATAATCCCATTACTGGTGATTCTCCTGATGGCAAAGCTTATGAAAGCATAAAAAAATCAACTGGCTGGTTTAGAGATCAAAATGGGAATTGGCAATATGAAGATCAGCATAAGGGAAGATTCTGGTGGGATATCATTTTCACTTTCCTGATGATTGCTTTGTGGTTGTTACTTTATATGGTATGGCACTATCTTGAAAAGAACCGGCATGACCAGGTAGACAGGCTTACACTCGAAAAGACGGTGAAAGAATTGGAAGTAAAGACCATCAAATCTCACATAAACCCTCACTTTATCTTTAACTCTCTTAACAGCATACGAGCCCTGGTGGATGAAAACCCGGAACGCGCCCGTAAAGCTATTACAGAGCTATCCAACATCCTTAGAAGCAGTATGCAGGTTGAAAAGATGGAAACGGTGCCCCTGCAAAAAGAGTTGGATATCGTAAATGATTATCTTGCTCTCGAGTACATGAGGTTTGAAGAAAGGTTGAAAATTGAAATGGATATTGATGAAGACACCCTGCAACAGCCGGTTCCACCAATGATGTTGCAAACACTGGTTGAAAATGCGATCAAGCATGGTATCAGTAAGAACATTAAAGGAGGAGTTATAAAAGTGATCTCTCAATTCAATAACGCTGACCACGAACTTATTGTTCAGAATTCAGGACACTTGAACGGAGAACGAGATGAAAATGGATTTGGAATAAAAAGTACCGAAGACCGGCTTCGGTTTATTTATCATGGAAAGGCTCACTTTGAAATTATTAACATTGCAGGAAATATGGTGCAAAGCAAAGTAACCATACCAATAATATATTAAACAATCATAAATTCAAGCTATATGTTGCACAGAGCAATTATTATTGATGATGAACGTTTGGCAAGAAATGAATTAAAAAAATTATTACAAGAGTTTCCTGAAGTGGAAGTGATCGGTGAGGCAGCGAATGCTAATGAAGGTATAGACAAAATTGAAAGCCTTAGCCCTGATCTAATATTCCTTGACATTCAAATGCCGGGAAAGACAGGTTTCGATATGTTGTGCGAGTTGGAAAGTGCACCACATGTGATTTTCACGACTGCATACGATGAATATGCATTAAAAGCATTTGAAGTAAATGCCCTGGACTATCTGATGAAACCGGTAGAGCCAAAACGCCTGGCAGATGCATTGCTAAAACTTCAGCAGGCAGAAGAAAAAGAAGAGCAGAATTTTTCAAACCTGAGCCGTGGTTTACTTAGTGAGCATGACCAGGTGTTTGTAAAAGATGGAGAAAGATGCTGGTTTGTAAAACTTTCAGAAGTGCGTTTATTCGAAAGCGTGGGTAATTATGCAAAGGTTTTCTTTGCCGGCAACAAACCCCTCATATTAAAATCCCTTAATGCATTAGAGGAGAGGCTGGATGATAAAGTATTTTTCCGCGCCAACAGAAAGCATATAGTAAATCTCAGGATGATTGATAAGATCGAACCATATTTCAATGGTGGATTATTACTCGATCTGATAGGCGGAGAAAAAGTGGAAGTCAGTCGTAGACAGGCTGTGAAATTTAAGGAAATGATGAGCCTTTAACGCGGTCCGCGGTCGGGGCGCTTTCAGCGACCTGAGCGCTAAAGTCACTGCTCAACCTACGCTTACTCTCGTACATCATCCTACCGTACATTTTCCTAACACATGAAAAGATTATGAAAAGATTTATCTCCACCGCCTGTTTTCTATTCGCTACTGTTATTGCCTCCTCCCAGTCAATTGATAAATTGATCAATGTTGAAGAAGTGGAAAGGATTGAAAAGATCTTATCTTCTGATGCGATGGAAGGGCGTAAGACTTTTACTCCTTCCATAGACAGGGCAGCGGATTTTATAGGAGAAGAGTTTAAAAAGAATAACCTGCAATATTTTCCCGGGTTAAACGGGTATCGCCAGCAATTTAGCATGATAAAGGCAAAGCTACTATCAGCCGAAGCCACTTTTGATGGCCAGATAATTGAACAAAAAAATATTGTTGCTGTAACCACTTCGGCTGAAATTATTATTCACAATACATCCGGATATGAAAAAGTAAAAATCGCTGCAGGAGCAAATTTGTTTCGTGAAGCATCCAAATACACTCAATCAGACAAAAACTACCTGGTAATAGTAGATACAAGTCTTGCTACAAGCTTCAATCGCCTGGGTCGCTTTAGTCGGGAATCTTTTAAGAAGAAAAATAACATTGTTTTTGTGCTTTCAGCCTTAGATCCCGCAGACTATGAGATCAATATAAAGAATGAATTGAGTGAATCTAAGCTTGCCAATGTGCTTGGCATCATTCCCGGTAAAAGTAAAAAGGATGAATATGTAGTATTTTCAGCGCACTATGACCATTTGGGAATCGGCAAACCGAATGACCAAAATGATTCGATCTATAATGGGGCAAACGACGATGCAGCAGGCACCACAGCAATTATTCTTCTTTCGAAATATTTTAAACTGTTAAACAATAATGAACGGACACTTGTATTTGTGGCATTCACCGCTGAGGAAATAGGAGGCTTTGGCTCACGCTATTTCTCTCAACAAATGGATCCGGAAAAAGTGATGGCCATGTTCAACATCGAAATGATCGGTACAGAAAGTAAGTGGGGCACAAATTCAGCATATATCACAGGTTATGAAAAATCTGATTTTGGCAAAATACTACAAGCTAACCTTGTTGATTCTAAGTTTCACTTTGAACCAGACCCATATCCAAAGCAGAACCTGTTTATGAGATCTGATAATGCGACCCTGGCAGCACAGGGGGTCCCCGCGCATACCATCTCTACTTCCAAGATGGATTCAGAAAAATACTATCATACCCAGGGAGATGAGATCGGAACATTGGACATGAATAATATGGCTGAAATTATTAAGGCTATAGCCTTAAGTTCAGCCTCAATAGTAGGTGGAAAAGATACCCCAACAAGAATTGCGAAGAGCCCGTAGAGACGTAGCAATCATATCCGCACCGCCACCGAATGCACCGCCGCCGCCATCTCAATGATAAGGCTTTCGTCTTTTTCAATGGCATTCCCCACTACAATAAGATCCGCGCCAGATTTACAATTTAAATATGCCTTCTCTGGTTCGGTAATACCACCCCCAATTATTAAAGGAATGCTAATAGAACTGGCCACATGTTGGATCATGCTTTCACTGATGGGTCTTTTAGCACCACTACCAGAATCCATATAGATCAATTTCATCCCTAGCATTTCACCAGCCATCGCTGTGCACATAGCGATTTCATTCTTATCAGCTGGCAGAGGTGATGCATTCGAGATATAAGACACTGTTGTTGGCGCTCCCCCGTCAATGACCATATAACCTGTACTCATGATCTCGAGCCCGCTTTGTTTCACAAATGGGGCACTAACCACGTGTTGTCCAATGAGTAACTCCGGGTTACGACCACTGATCAAGGAAAGATATAGTAATGCATCTGCATACTTTGAGATCTGTGAAGGGCTGCCTGGAAATAGGATCACCGGTATCTGACACGACTTTTTGATGAACTGTACACATTCATCCAGGTAGTTTGAAATAACAAGACTTCCGCCCACAAGG
>JADGPY010000279.1 GCA_017882205.1 Chitinophagaceae bacterium | reverse complement strand
TAGTAATCGGTACTTCGGTTGCTGTGAAAACAGATGGTTCATTGCCAAAGCCTAATTCCCGCCATATATCTGCGGCAAAATTATCGCGAATGTCACGAAAGACGGTTAAAAAAACATAGAGTATAACAAGCAGTATCAAGCCGTACTTAAATTCATTGAAAAACTTTTTTCTTTCCTCTTTATTCATAGGCAAGCGAACTATCCTGCTCTCGATATCTTCTGCAGAAGGTGAAGGAATTTTCTCCAGTAAAAAAACAAAAAGTAATAAGGGTACGATAAAAACGAGCCCGGTCATAAAGGGAAGCCACCAGTCACTAACGTGATAGCCTACCTGCAAATATTTTGCAACAGACTTTACAAAGCCAGACGAAAAAATAAAACTCACTGCAAGGGATGCCCCGATAAAATCAGTTGCTTTTCTTCCTTCAACAAAAGAAAAAACAATGCCCCAGATAATGCCTAACGGGAAGCCATTGATGAATAGAAATATAATATTAAAAGGTGCAGGCACAATAGCAAAAAGCAGGAGTGCGGTCCATGAAATACCAACCAGTAGCAGAATTAATTTACCTCTTCCTATGCGCTTTAATTCAGCAATAAATTTTATTCCATAAAACTTGCTGAACATATAACCGAGTACCTGGATAGTTACCAATGCATCTTTATATGCCATTCCAAAAATAAGTGGCGCCTTGTTGAAACTGCCTACAGTAAAGGGTTTTCTGAATGCGTATACAGATGCATACGTTAAGAAAGTAATCACCGATGCGAAGATCGCAACGTACGTATCGTGGTATTTATTTTTATATACAGGTAATGAAACTGGCTGCACTATTAAAGAATTAATGAAGGCAAAAGTTCTAATGAATCTATAATATAGTCTGGCTGATATTTTATTAATTGCTCTTTCGTATAAGCGCCGGTAGTTACCCCAATTACTATGCCGCAACCTGCATTCTGGCCTTCTTCAATATCAACTTTCGTATCACCAACTTTTGCAACATCCTCCGAATAACTGATATTTAGTTTTTGCATGAGTTTTTCTATCATAAAAGGATAAGGGCGCCCTTCAGGAACTTCATCACTGCATATAACTTCGTCTATGAAAGATGCGTTATCCCATCCGAGTCGTTTTAAAATAGGAGTTGTAATAACTCTCGTAAAGCCGGTATTGAGCGCCACTTTCACTTTGTTATTTTGTAATTCCTGGAATACCTTTTCAGCATAAGGTAACGGTAGAAGCCCTTCGCACGTTTCATAATATTCTACCATTTGTTTTGTAAAATCTTCGTGAATAGCATCTATAAATGCCTGATCATTTTGATAACCCGGTTTATACTTTTCAACTATTATTTCTATTGCTTCCTTTTTTCTATATCCCATCACTTCGTCTACATCAGCTGCATCTACATCTATTATTCCTGCATTTGAAAAAGCCTTTCTGAAAACATCATTAATATTGCCTTTATCTGCTACGGTGGTGCCCGCAATATCGAATACTACCAGTTCAATACTCATTAATCTATTTTTTTAGTTAGATGATGAATCATCATATTCCTGTAATGTTCCAGGTCCGGCAAGGGAACATATTCTTCTTTTGCCTGCTCATCCCAGCCTCTTAAAGTGATATATAGCGTGAACCATTCTTTTCTTTCAAAATCTTTTGCTTCCTTGTCATTCATGCGACCACCCTGGAAATTCAATGTGCTTTTACTTGCTTCTGAAAGCTTTTCGTAATAAGCTGGATTTTTATAGGTGAGGTAGCGCTTTGCAGCCACATGCGATTCAATGAGTTTTGTTATTTTTTTGGAAAAACCTTTACTGCTCAGGTATTCGGCCCCTATCTTTTCGTGATCCACAATGCCGTACGCATCCATATAATCCACTTTCATGATGTGTTCACATAAATGGCCTATATCATGAAAGAAAGCTGCAAGAATTACTTCATCATCATAATTTTCTTTTTCAGCTAATTGAGCGCACTGGCACATGTGTTCAATCTGGGAAACAGGCTCACCAATATAATCCTCGTTACCGTAGTTATTATAAAGACTCATTATTTCATCGGCAACTTGTATAGCTTTAGATTTTTCCATAGTTCTTTTAAGCAAATATTAAATAAGAAAATGAGACGGAATAAAATCCATTCCGCCTCTATATGTATAAAACCGAAACCGAACTTAAGATTATTTATGTGATCTACTTTGTATTTAATAAACACCTATTTCAAAAGCCACATGGTTTGATTAAGATCGTCCGCTGAAAACTGCTGAGCAGATAATGCAGCGGTCCAATTGGCTTTATTTTGTGTTTGTTCTGATATAGGATAAGACCATCTTTTAGGAATAACACCATTGTTACCCACACCACTGCCGGACTGAAATGCAGGAACACCCGTTCTACGCCAATTATAATATGCTTCATATCCGGAATTTTCAAAACATGCGATATACTTCTGCAAAACTATTTGGTTAATCGCAGCTGCTGCTGTGGCAGAAAGTTTCACAGAAGGTTGCGCATAGTAGTTATCAAAGCTGAATGTAACTGGATATGGTGCAACCTGGTCAACAGAATTAGCGCCTGTTGGAAGAAAGTAAGCGGTAAACCCCGGTTTGGTAATGTCTATTCCATAAAATGCCATTGAGGCTGCTATGCCTGATCTGTACCATGTCTCAGCATTTTCCGAAGATACCCATCCACGGGCTATTGCTTCGGCAATATTGAAACACATTTCTTTATATCCTACCAGTACATTTGGCTCTCCCGTAAAATTTGAATAGTATCGTTTTCTGCCAATGAATGAATATTTCCCTGCACTTGCATTACCATACATTGTTTGCACTGATTCACCTGTACTGGCTCCTACGAAATACTTAAATTGGGCAGGATTCGGATCGTTCCCGGCAAGAGCGGTAGCTGGTTCGCAAGTGATGAAGACACGTGGATCGCTTAGGCTTGTGAGTGCATCCACATAAGTTGCCGCCATATTGAAACGCCCGGCAATAGATCCAAAATTACTTGGATTGAACGGGTAGGTGCTGAAAGTATTTGAACCGCCAGGATTAAAAGCAAAGGCGAAATCATCGCTTTGATCTGCAAAAATGGGATACGTTGAAGGACTATTAATAATAGCGGCAAATTGAGCAGGTATATTCAACGCTCCATCGGAAGTTTTGCTACTAAGGTTAATGAGTACCCTTAGTTTAAAAGAGTTCACGAGTTTTTGCCATTTCGTAATATCACCGTGGTAAAATATGTCCTGGGTAGCAGATAATGAATTGTCGTTTTTTCCCATCAATGATGCGAAATCGGCATTAGCAGAATCCAACTGGTTCAGAACATATTGGAATACCTGTTCCTGTGGCGTGTAAGCAGGACTTGAAATTTGCGGCGCCTGCAAAGCCTCGGTCAATGGAACATCACCGAATAAAGAAGTTAAATTATAATAATAGTAGGCCCTTACAAACCGGCCAACTGCTTCATAGGGATTTACACTGGCAGCTCCTCTTGAAATTGCTTCTCCTTCCATTTTAATCACATTCTTCAACACCAGGTATGGATCAAATGAGCCACTGCTCCATGCATAGATATTGTTGCCATAATAGTCATAATTCTGACAATGATATTGATTCCAACCCTGAACAAGATCCCATGAATTAACACCGCCCAGGTTGCCTGCGCTTCCTGTGCCGGATATATCAGTTAACACAGTTCCCAAAACTAACTCGGGGGGAACACTGGTAGGATTATTAGGGTCAAGTTGCTTCTCCTTAATTTGCTTGTTACAGGAAACTATTAGCGAAGCACCTATAATTATAAAGAATATATTTTTTATCTGTTTCATATTTTGTGCTTTTACAGGGATTAGAATGATAGATTAATGTTAAAGCCATAACTGCGCGTAGTGGGGGTTTGCAAACCTGAACCGGAGTCCTGGGTGTATTGATCCACGTCCACGTCCTTATATCGATTCGGAAAGAAGTACAATAAATTCCTGCCTACCAAAGAAACAGTTGCTTCGCGGACGAAAGATTTATTACCAAATAAGTTCGCCGGTAAAACATATGTAAGCGTTACTTCTCTTAATTTCGCATAAGTCTTTTTAATAATATCCAGATCAGGAATAGAAGAAATCCGGGTAACAAAGGGTTGAACCTGGCTTTTGATTGTATTTTGTGTTTCCGTGAGGTCCTTCATATTAGTTATTACCCCGGTAATCGGATCCAGTATAATGGGGGCGCCGGTTAAATTTACCCCATCGCCGGTATAGGCTGCAACGTTGGCTTCATCGCTTGGCCTTGCTACACCAAAAGCACCTGTGGCACTTTCAATATGGCGGCCTCCCTGTAATGTTTTCTTTCTAACATAATCTTCAAGAACACCACCTACCATACCATCAAATTGGAAATGCAGGGAAAAGCTTTTATAGCTAACCATGTTTACAAGTCCCCATTGCCAATCCGGATCAGCATGTCCAAATATCTTTTTTGCTGAAACCCCTAAATCGGAAAAACGTGTATAAACTCCGGTTCCCGGGTCAATAACCATTTTGCCATCAGGTGTTCTTACAAAAGCATCGCCATAAACCAGGTCAATCCTGGTTCCATTATGTTGCCAATTATCAGGATTGGCATCACTTACCCATTTTCTTATATAAGTTGAGAAATTGGCAGTTACGTTCCAGCTAAATCCATCCGGATGAGTAACTGGCCGCGCATTCGCGGTAACTTCCCATCCATCATTAGTATATATATTATCATTCGTAAGGAATGATGAATATCCCGATGCCGATGAGGTGCCTCTGTTAACAATACCGGTATTTTCATAATGGTAATGAGTTACATCAAAACCCAATTTGTTATTAAAGAAACGGATATCAGTGCCGAATTCAGTAGCTTTCCTATCTGCGGTAAAAATTGTAGGGCTAACAGTTTGATCACTGTATTTGGCGCTAGCTTGACTGGAATAGGTTGGACTTAAAGAATAGGTTGGAACAAAGGGATAGTATGGCCCACCATAAGGTGAGTTCCAGGTATATCCATAACCTCCGGCTGGTGTGGCGCTTACATTAGGAGAAAAGAACGCGGAAGTGCCTCCATCTTTACTTTGAGCATAGGACCCTCTGAATTTTAAAAATGAAATTACTTTTGGCAGGTGAACGTATTCTGATACAACGGTTGCCAAATTGAATGAAGGATAAAAATAACTGTTAGTGTTAGAAGGTAAGGCCGATGATTTATCTACCCGTCCAGTAACATTAGCAGTTATATAAGATTTATAACCCGCATCTACCGAGTAATAGGCGCTCAAAACCAGCATACTTGAATGAAAACTACTTCCTGTCAAAGCACCCTGTGAGTTCGAAAAGGAATAGATACCCGGAACATTCAAATAATTGGTAGATGCAAAGTCGGAATTGAAACTTAAATTTCTAACGTTTCCGCCACCCAATACCTGCAAATCTAAAAATCCAAGTATATTATCCTTATGATACCTTGCCTGTAGTTCTTCGTTAGATTCAAATAAACCCCTTCTGTCTTCCCGGTAATCACCCTGGCGTAGTTCCCTGCCATACACATCAGCAGAATACGGCAATTTTTCTGAGTTGAACATGTCATAAGCCGTCATACCTGGCCTGAATTGAAAGTCAATGTTATTATTTAGTTTGTAATTCAATGATACATAACCATATTCGTTATTCTGGTAATGGCCCCTCAGCCATTCATAAGACATGAACCAGGGATTATTATACCGGTAGTACTCCGCATAATTTTGTTGAATGCCTACTTTTCCCGGTTGCCAGTAATTGCGGATATTAGGATCATCTATATTCCAATCGGCCCCACCCCAAATAATAATATTGTAAATAATACTGTTTGGGCCATAATTAACATCCGGTACGTTTGGAGTTGACTGCCTGCTGTAATTGAAATAACTGGTCAAGGTCAATTTACTATTGAATCTTTCAACAAGACTTGCGGTGAAGTTGCCATTATTCAATCGTGTGTTTGGAACAATACCTTGCTGGTAAGTATTTCCGACAGACAGGCGGAAATCTGTTTTTTCAGTTGATGAACCTACTGAAATGCTGTTAGAAGAAAGAAGGCCTGTTTGTATGAATCGTTTTAGGTTGTCCTTGCCCCTGTTTACCCAAGGTGTAGGCGCAACGTGACCAGTATATGTGGTTCCATCCGCAAAAGTAGTCTTGTAGTTTTGAGTAGGATCATAAACCCCATCATATTGAGGTAATAACTGCCCCCTGAATTGCGGGCCCCACACATCATAGTCATAGTCATTGATACCAACACCTACAGCTCCATTACCGAAGTAAGATGCGGCGCTTGAACCACCTCCACCAAATGCATATTTCCCATTATCGCCCGGGCCATAACTATCATTATATTTAGGCAATGCTATAAATCCTTTATTAAACTGTGAACTTGAATTAAAGGTTACCTGCAATCCTCTTTTATCTTTGGTTCCTTTTTTGGTGGAAATAATAATGGCCCCGTTCTTCCCCTGAAAACCATATAACGCGGCAGCATTTGGCCCTTTCAGTATAGTGAAAGTTTCAATATCATCCGGGTTAAGGTTGTAGGTATCTGAACTGATAGGAATACCATCCACCACAAAAATTGGCCGGTTATTAGGATCGTTTTCTCCACGGATAATTACGTCGGGAGAATGGCCTATTTCAGAATTGATATTTATTGCGAGCCCTGCCGCATTTCCTTTTAGAGAATTGATAGGGTCAGCCTCTCTTGCTTTTGTTAATGCAGCTGCATCAATGGTTTGAATGGCATATCCTAAACGTTTTGCCTCCTTTTTTATACCAGTAGCAGTTATTACTACTTCATTTAATTTTTGCGCAGAAGGGGTAAGTTGAATAGTTGGATTTTTTTGAGAGGCGTTAATTTCTACAGATTCGTATCCGACGATTGTTGCAAGAATTTTACTGTTTTGTGGTACTTCCAAAGTAAAATTTCCATCGGCATCAGTAGATGTCCCAACTGTTGAATTCTTTATTGAAACAGTTACTCCTGTAAGTGGCAATTTACTTGCTGCATCAATAACTTTTCCCTGAATTTTACCAGATTGGGCAAAAATAAATGGAGATATAAAAAAGAAAATTACCGCAAGAAATATCACTCTTGCAAAGGGCAGGTTGAATTGTTTCATAAACAATTATATTTTTGATTGAGGGGCAAAACTATCCTTCGAATGTTAAGGATTTATTAAAGGGTTGTGAACAAAAAGTTATGAAATTGTTAAGGGATTGTCTCTTGCTAAAATCTGGCAATTGAAAACCTATCCCTGCAATTTTCTACAGAAATGCACGATTGAAATTCCTGCAAAGGCTTATCCTGCAAGGAGTTTCAGATAGCTAAAAAAATGAAAAAAGGGATTATCATTTCGTTGAATTCTATTCCTGCAAACGGTACTATCTTTTAGCATGAAATATAAACTCTTCCACACAACTTTTTATAAACTGCGTTTAGCGTTTTACCAGTGCATTATTCCCTTAATAAGTAAACTAATTTGGATTGTAAGTCCATTTAAATGGTTTGGCTCTTTCTTTGTTGTAGGTTTTAACATATAAATATCAATTCTGAAAAAGAAGGGTTAATAAAAACCGGATTCCAGATTTCTATGATTGTTTAAGGGATCAATAATAGTTTATTAACCCTTTCATAGTAATTGATTGTAATAATAAACGAACCCAAAAGTTTTTGATTGTGTTAGCAATTCGATCGATCGATCGAATATATAGCGAATATGTAACGAATACATATCGCAAATAAGAAAAGGAAAACAATATTGTGCTATAGAGAAAACTATACCGATGGCATTGTCCTGAAAACGATTGCTTTGGCCATACCAATTCGTCCAGGGCCGGAAGTTCTTGCCGTATGGATAACATTTATAGCAATGTATTATTAGTTTACTAATTTAAAGATAGTTACACTAGTGCTACTTTTCAAAAACGAATCTTTTTAATTTCTGAGTACTTAATCAATCCTTTTCTTTTCTAATTACACCCTGTTGCAGGTAGTGTTCTTTTCTTAACTCATCTTCCTCATCCATTTCAGGGCCTTTCAAAACTTTCCTCCAATCAATTTTGCGATTATAACGTCTCATAGCTATCTGAGGGTCAAACACTTCTTTGGAAGGGAACAGCAGCGTGTATGGCTGGTAGTTAGGTTTGTCAGTAAAGAAGTCCTGTAATAATGTTGCGGTCGCATCATATTGATTTACATAAGGCACATTTAGAATTGTATAAATCGTTTTTAAGATAGAACCAAAGTTGGCGTGCGTATGAGAAGCATAACCATGCTTTACATAGGGCCCTGCCATCACAAGGATGCTGCGGTGGGCATCAATATGATCCACGCCACCCTGCGGATCGTCTTCTGTAATTATTACCAGCATATTTTTCCAATAAGGTGTTCTTGAAAGAAAATGAAGAATCCTTCCAATTGCCAAATCATTATCTGCTACATACGAGTGATAATAAGGATATCCATATTCCGGTCGTGGTTTAGCAGTATGGTCATTGGGTACCTGCATCGTTATCAATTGAGGCATTTTATTTTTCCCTTTCAACCACATTTTTGTAAACTCATGCTCAAACTGATCCATACGAAACTGGTCAGGAATATTAGTATTAAATCCGGCATAGTTATGACTTGTGCGTGGATACAATGCTTTTTGCATTGGAACCATAACACTGTGTCCTGATCCCGTTAAAGTATCCATCCATTCTTCCCTATTATGCGCCGTTTCATTGGCTTCACCAAAATTGTAAAAAGAAATTTTACTTCTATCCATAGCTTCCCATAATCCTCCTCTTTCGGCATAATCTTCAGGATCCATACTTCCGGTAGAGCCAGGAAATCTTCTTCCTGATGCCTTTGAAAACAGCTTTGCAGTTTTATCAACGCTGGAATTTGTTTCAACCCATTCGTTGGGTATTACGCCGAGCATCCAATGATGGCCATGAATAGAAGCATCACTATCACAATAATAATTATCGCCGAAGGCAAATTGTTTTGCAATCTTTAAATGATTAGGTGCAACGTTTACATGATACAACGTTTTATCTTTTACTTCTTTTGGAATAATATTTACATTAATACCAAAGCGAGCCAATGTTGAATCTCCAATGCCTGTTTTTAATTGACCCAAGACTTCATCATACGTCCTGTTTTCTTTGGTGATGTAAACAATATATTTGATTGGGCTTTTTCTTACATTAAGTGTCGGTGGTAAAGGATTTTTCCCCTCATCCTTCACATTCATTTTTATAAATGTATTAGTAATTACCTGTTGTGTATAGGCAGCCAATTGCTGTTCATCCGGCATTTTTATTTTTTGAAAAGTTGCCAGCTGAATATCACCTATATAAGTTCCCTGAACTGGTGCAACAAAATTTTTTCCCCCATTTGGTCCGGCACCATAACCGCGGCAACTGATCACATATAAATCTTTTTCATCTTTGGAAGGCAT
>JADGPY010000278.1 GCA_017882205.1 Chitinophagaceae bacterium | reverse complement strand
TAGATATATGAAGAAAATGCTGCTGGGTTTGATGGTGGTAACCCTCTTTTCCGGCTGTTTTATATTTCGAAAAAAAGAAAAGTATGGTTGCCCTACGAATGGAAAAAATATTGGTGCAGAACGGATTCTGTCTGGTGATAGAGAAGCCATAAAAGCAGCAGGAAAAGCAAAAAAGTTTAAAGTAAAATCTTACCAGGCAAATTAGCTGAGAATCCTATTCCGGATAAAACTATAAAACCAATCTCTATGTGTTATCAATTAAAGACCCAATTCGGTGGCACTGAAGCAGTGATCGATGATAATTGCGGCATTTCCAAATTTTATCTCATCGCCGATACATTGGCGGACGAGTTACATGTAAACTTTCTGAACCAGGTAGATGATGCAGAAACGCTCGACTGGGATTTCCTGTACAAGAACCATTACCTGACGCTGCACTACAACATCTTTAATGGAGTGTCTATTTTACCTCATAACATCAAAGGATTAGAGAAAGAAAACATGGCAGTACTTGAGATTGCCAACTTCCTGGTGAAAAGAGCATATTAGAACTTTTTTTCCTGTATGGTATCCAAAATTGTCAGGTAGCTAACATATCTGTCAGCTGATATCGCACCAGTATTTACAGCAGCCTTTATAGCGCAACCGGGTTCATTTATATGCATACAATCGTTGAACTGGCAATCATTGATCAACCGTCGCATTTCCGGAAAAAAATGTGATAGCTCGTACTTTGAAATATCCATTAATGCAAATTCTCTCAACCCCGGGGTATCAATAATTTTTCCACCTATAGGAAGATCAAACATTTCAGCAAATGTTGTTGTATGCAGACCCTTACCGCTCCAACCGCTTACATCCTGTGTTTTCAATTTTAATTCAGGGAATACAACATTGATAAAAGAAGATTTTCCAACACCTGAATGGCCACTTAGTAAGGTAACTTTATCTTTCAAAAGGCTCTTAACTTCTTCTATACCCGTTTTTGCTTCTATACTCATCAGCACTACCTGGTACCCGATTGATTCATACATTTCTTTTAGCTCTTCGAATCTTTCCATCTCCTTTTTTTTGTACAGATCCGATTTATTAAAAACTATTATTGAGGGCACATGATATGCCTCTGAAGCTATCAGAAACCTGTCGATAAACCCCTGGGATGTTTTAGGATCCTTTAAAGTCGCAAATAAAAGCGATTGATCCAGGTTGGAGGCTACAATATGATGCTGATTCTTATTATGTGGAGATTGCCTGGTAATGTAATTTTTCCGGTCATGAATCTTTGTGATCACAACCGTCCCCTCCACTTTATTCTCCATCTCAATTTCAACGTGATCACCAACGGCTATTGGATTGGTAGAAGTAATATCAGCAATCTTGAATTTCCCTTTGATGCGCGAATTATATTTAATACCCCCATCACTTTTTACAACATACCAGCTGCCTGTTGATTTATAGACTGTTGCCTCCATAAATGCAAGTTAATACGTTAATAGGTTATGGGAACTTCTTAAAGACGGTAAATCTTAGAAATACGTCGAGGAAGATGAACAGCAAAGCTGCAAAGACAAAGGGGTAAAATTTATCGGTGTACCGATGATAGGTGGTAATCTCAACTTTTGATTTTTCCAGCTTATCAATATCGTTGTAGATATTCTTCAGGCTTTCATTATCCTTTGCCCGAAAATATTTTCCCCCGGTTTCATTTGCAATATTAATCAACAATTTTTCATCGATGGCCACTTTTTCATTTTGCATAACAATTCCCATGGGCGTATTTATAGGTGTAGGGGCATAACCATCAGTACCCACTCCAATAGTATATACTTTTATTTTAAAAACTTTGGCGATCTCTTTAGCAGTAGCAGGATCTATCAGGCCACCGTTATTTACTCCATCTGTGAGCAAAATGATAACCTTACTCTTGGCATTACTTCCACGAAGGCGATCTACACCAGTGGCAAGTCCTGAACCTATTGCGGTACCATCTTCCAGTAATCCGTTATGGATTTGATCTATCTGCATTTTCAATACGGCATGATCTGTTGTTAATGGACATTGGGTGAAGCTCTCACCAGAGAATATGACGATACCAATGCGATCAGCTACCCTCTTATCTACAAAATCTGATGCAACTTTCTTTGCAGCCTCCATTCTGTTCGGGGTAAAATCCTGTGCAGTCATACTGCCACTAACATCGATACATAAAATAATATCAACTCCCTCCCCTTCTGTTTGCTGCTGATCGTTCTTTGTTTGTGGATGTGCAAGAGCTATGATGATGAATGCCATCGCCAACAGCCTGAATAAAAATGGTACCTGATGAAATACATTTTTCCAGCTTGTAATATTTTTGATCCCTTTTAAAGTTGAAACATTGAGAGCGGCAAGTTGCCTGTTACCTTGAATTATTTTAGCAATGGCAAGTATAGGAATAATTGCAAGAAGGTAAAAAAATTGCGGTTGCCCGAAAGTAATATCGTCAAAATAATCAAAAATCACTTGCTATTTTCGATGGTTGATGGTTCATTAATTTGTTTTATAACTTGTTGAATACTCTGAAAACCAGCTTCACTTTCTACTACAGGAGGATGATATTTTGCGAATTTTACGGCATCACTCATTCGTAATGCACTCGCCACTTGTGAAACATTCTCTTTACTAAGCCTGTTTTCTTGTAACAACAATAAAATCTCTGCCGAGGTTTGATTCAATAAGTTTGTGTTGGTTTTCCTGGAAATGTATCGCCTGAATATGTCAGAAAGCCTTGTATGGAATTGTTTTACATCATTATTTTCCAACAACCTTTCTTCTATTAACTGTTGCAATGACTTCATCGCTTCATCAAAAGGTGTCAATCTGGAAGAAAACGCATCACTCACTGATTTCTTCTTTCTTAAATAACGAACCAGGAATATTATCAGGCCAATCAACAACAACAAACAAATTCCTGCAGCAATCCACTTCCACAATGGCCATTCGTCTTTTACACCGATGATCGTTTTTATATCATGGAATGTTTTTGTACTATCAAGAGGGGAATATGAAACCATAATTGGTAAGGTGTCCGTTCCCAAACTGGTGGCAGTATCATTTGTGATCGGGTAAAAATTGATCGTAAAGGAAGGGATTACATTGATGCCTGAATCAAAACTCGTGAGCGTTATCACCTGCACCCAGGTGATCATTCCATTGTTAATTGAGGAATCGGGTTTCCCACGGTTTATTACTTCAAAATGAGAAAAACTATCAGGAACATTGAACCCCTGTATGGAGTACCTGTTTTCAGGATATGTAGCCTCAACTTTATACTGGAACTGTTCACCAATTAATATGTTTTTCTTATCGGTGCTGGTTAAAACAGTTTGCGCATTTAGAATACCGGAGAATGAAACCAATATCAATAACAATAAAGAACATTTTATTCCTTTCATAGATTTAATTCTACCGACATTAAATGCCTAACGGCATTCATAAACCTTACATGCCAAATGGCATTCATTTTCGTCTGATAAAAAATTGTTGTAAGATCTTTACATAGTCCTCATCTGTCCGAATATGCAAAAGTTCGGCTCCTGCCTTTCGGAAAATATTTTTGCAAAAATTCGTTTGATCCATAAAATGCTGATGGTAATTGTATCGTACCATTGCATTATTGGTATCGAGCCATTTCGATTTGCCCGTTTCCAGGTCCTGGACCTGAAGCATTCCAATTTCCGGTAATTGCATATCCATTTTATCATATACATTTAGTCCTATCACATCATGGCGGTTGCCAATCACCCGTAAGTCATCACTATAATCTTCATCAATGAAATCACTCATAATAAATGCAATGCTTTTTTGTTTAGCTGCTTTATTGAAAAACTTAATGGCTTCAGAAATATTCGTCGCGTTCCGTTTAGGAGTTGACGTTAGCAATTGCCGTACTATATAGAGTGCATGTTGTTTCCCTTTTTTAGGAGGAATGTAAAGTTCAACTTTATCACTAAAAAAGATTACCCCAACCTTATCATTATTATTTATAGCACTGAAGGTGAGTACAGCTCCCACCTCGGTGATCATATCTTTTTTACGTTGGGTTGTAGTGCCAAATAAAGCGCTCGCGCTCACGTCCACAAGTAACATAACAGTCAGTTCTCTTTCTTCCTCGAAAACTTTAGTAAAAGGATGTGAGAATCTTGCGCTTACATTCCAATCTATAAATCGAATGTCATCACCGGCATAATATTCGCGTACCTCCCGAAAGCTCATTCCACGGCCTTTGAAAGCAGAATGATATTCTCCAGTAAACATATGGGTAGTAAGCTTGCGACTGGTAATCTCAAGATCTTTGACCTTTTTTAATATTTCGGCGGTTGTAAACATTGTCACCTTATTACTAAGAGCTCATCGCGCAAAGTTCATTACTACCTAGGGTACATTTACTGTTTTAATAATTTCTGCTATGATCATTTCAACGTTTACATTTTCTGCTTCTGCTTCATATGTAAGGCTAATCCTGTGACGTAAAACATCCCTGCAAATATTTCTAACATCTTCGGGCACAACGTACCCCCGTTTATTCAGGTATGCATATGCTTTTGCCGCGAAGGCAAGATTAATGCTCGCCCTTGGTGAACCACCAAAACTAATCAACGGCTTCAATTTAGGAAGATTGTATTTTTCAGGATACCGGGTTGCAAATACGATATCAAGAATATAATGTTCAACCTTTTCATCCATATACACATGCCTAACTAACTCACGCGCGTTGAGAATTTCCTGGGTTGAAACCACCTGCTTTAGGGGTTCTGTTTTTAATCCCTGTACATTTTGCCTGATAATTAACTGCTCTTCAGATTTCGAGGGATAGTCAATCACTACTTTCAACATAAATCTGTCTACCTGTGCCTCGGGCAATGGATAAGTACCTTCCTGCTCAATTGGGTTCTGTGTGGCCAGCACCAGGAATGGCTCATCCAAAGAGTATGAACTATTCCCTATGGTGACTTGTCTTTCCTGCATTGCTTCCAATAAGGCACTCTGCACCTTTGCCGGAGCACGATTAATTTCATCTGCAAGAATGAAATTGGCGAAAATGGGACCTTTGCGAACTACAAATTCATTTTTTTGCTGGTTGTATATCATCGTTCCGGTTACATCCGCAGGTAAGAGATCCGGAGTAAATTGAATCCTGCTGAACCTTGCATTAATGACCTGTGCAAGGGATTTAATAGATAATGTTTTTGCCAGCCCGGGAACACCTTCCAACAAGATATGGCCACTGCTCAGAAGTCCGATCAGCAAACGTTCTATCATATGATGTTGACCAACAATCACTTTTCCTATCTCGTCATGAATCTTATCTATGAAAGTTGCTGAATGGGTGATCCTTTCATTTAGTAATCGAATGTCTTCGGCTGTTTGTAACATACAATATTTAGATTGACTGGATTTAGACTCAAAGTCTGCAAAATACGAACAAGGGATAAACAAAAATACTGCCATCCAACCATCTACAAAAAAAGTGTGTTAATTTTAACGATAAAACTCACACAAATGGTAGACCAGCAATTAATTACAGCAAGCACATCCCTGGAAGGATATCGGATAACGAAGCACCTGGGTATTGTGCGCGGCATTACAGTAAGATCCAGAAGCCTGTTCGGGAATATTGCCGGCGGCTTTCAAACCTTGTTTGGCGGCAAGATCTCAATCTATGTTGAACTATGTGAAAAAACAAGGGTGGAAGCCTTCGAGCATATGATACAACATGCTAATGAAAAAGGTGCCAATGCGATCATCAATATTCGCTATGATGCCAATGAAGTTATGAATGGTGTAACAGAAGTACTGTGCTATGGGACAGCTGTGCAGGTTGTGAACATCTAGCTGAGGTACTTGCCAACTATCGGTACTCTTCGGCCAACACCGAATGCTTTTGGTGATATGCGAATTATTGGACAGAACTGATTACGTTTATATTCATTCATATTCACCATTCGTAATATCCGATCAACCAATGCCGGATCAAAACCCAACGCCTTGATTTGATCGGGTCCCTGGCGCCTTTCAATATATTGATATAAAACCCGATCCAGTATTGCATAATCAGGGAGGCTATCAGTGTCTTTTTGATCAGGTCTTAATTCTGCTGAAGGAGCCTTACTAATAACATTTTCAGGTATGATCTCTTTTTCAGCGTTGATGAATTTTGCTAATTCATAGATCTGTAACTTATAACAGTCTCCCAGCACACCTAATCCTCCTGCCATGTCACCATACAAGGTTCCATAACCAGTAGCGAGCTCACTTTTATTTGACGTATTGAGTAAAATATATCCGAATTTATTGGCAATGGCCATCAACAGATTTCCACGTATACGACTTTGAATATTTTCTTCAGCAATGTTGAAAGGGAGATCTTTAAATATTGGTTTAAGTGTGTTAAGAAATGAATCGTAAATATTTTTGATTGCAACGATATCATACGGATTTCCTAAAGTATTACTCAGTTTCTCAGCATCATTGACAGAATGAGTGGTTGAATATTTTGAAGGCAGTAGAATGGCTCTCACATTTTCCTTTCCAAGCGCTTTACAGGCAAGTGCTAATGTTACTGCGCTATCAATTCCTCCGCTACTTCCCACGATGGCTTTTGTAAAACCCATCTTTGTAAAGTAATCACGAATGCCTAAAATGATGGCATCATGAATTTGAGCAATGTTTAGGGTTTCACTAAGTTGGAGGGGTTCTAATAATTGATCTGGCACCATTTCCCTGGGCTCAATAACCGGCGAATCAATTGTTCCATCATCATTCAAAACAATACCCTCTAAATGCTCCTTAAACTTCGGGAACTCCTTACAAAGATTGCCATCACGATCAAAAATGAGTGAACTGCCATCAAATACAACCTCGGTTTGACTTCCAACTGCATTACAATAAAATAACGGCAATTTATACTTGATCACATTTGATTTGATGGTTGCTTTACGATCTTCGTCGTGAGTATAATCAAATGGAGAAGCTGAAAGATTGATCATCACATCAGGCTGTTGTTGCATCAATATATCCATAGGACAGATACGATATAATGGGTTGTCGCCAAGATTCCATATGTCCTCACAGATAGTGATAGCAATTTTTCTTCCTTTAAATTCCACAACCTGCCAATTAAAAGCTGGCTCAAAATAGCGGTATTCATCAAATACATCGTATGTAGGCAAACATGTTTTATGTTGCACCGCCTTTATCTCTTTATCGTAAAGGAAATACGCTCCATTAAAAAGATCTTTTCCATTCCTTGCCAGGTTCCGATCCGGGGCACCCACCAGCACTCCAATTGTATCAGCATATTCTTTTATTTTGTCTATAGCAGCGTAACATCGGTTAATAAAATCATCGAACTCAACAAAATCTCTGGGGGGATAACCGCAAATGCAGAGCTCACTAAATACAATAAGGTCTGCATTTTGGGCCTTGGCTTCTTTTATGGCATTTATTATTTTAAGGGTATTGTTTTCAAAATTGCCGATGTGATAATTTTGCTGTGCAAGAAAAATTTTCATTGTACAAAATTAACGAATAGAGATTGAACGGAATTTAAGGAATTGTTTAGCCTTCTATTAACTTTACAAAATGAAGAAATACTTATCCCTGATATTTACAATAGCTCTATTGGCATGCCATCATAACGACATTCCGGATGTTTCAAATATAAAGATCGACCTGAAGGTACAGCGTTTTGAAAAAGATTTCTTTTCCATGGATACCACTAAAATATTACTGGAGATGGAACGCCTAAGGATCACTTATCCCAACTTTATTAATGATTTCATGAACCAGATCCTTGGTTTTACAAGTAAAAGCTCACCGGATAGTGTTACAAAATATGTTTACTTGTTCATCCGCGATTATCGTTTTGTAAAAGATAGTGCGGATAAACTATACCCGGATTTTGAACCAGTGTCAAAAGATATCAGGAAAGGCCTCCAATTTGTAAAATATTATTTTCCAAATTATAAAACACCTGTAAAAATCATCACCTTTATCGGACCTTTTGATGGATATAGCGACGTTCTTACTTCGGATGCATTGGCTGTCGGACTCCAACTGCATATGGGAAAAAACTTTTCTTTTTACAAATCTGATATCGCTCATGATCTCTTCCCTGAATACATCACTGAAAAATTTGAGCCGGCATATATCCCTGTTAATTGCATTAAAAATATAATCGATGACCTTTACCCTGATAAGAGCACTGGCAAGGCCTTAATAGAACAAATGGTTGAAAAAGGAAAGCGTCTTTATCTTATGGATAAATTTCTGCCCTACATAAGTGATTATATGAAGATCGGTTATACTGAAAAACAATTAGCCTATTGCTATAAGAACGAAGCAGTGATCTGGGACTTTTTTCTTACCAACGATCTATTAAATAATTCTGATCAAAACATTGTGAAAAACTATATTGGTGATAGTCCTAAAACCCAGGAGTTGGGAGATGATTCGCCTGGCAATATTGGTTCTTTTGCCGGCTGGCAGATTGTAAAGAAATATATGAGCAAAAACCCAAATGTTACTTTACAGGAACTCATGGAAATGGATGCAAGGGACATCTATGCCACCTCCCGGTATAAGCCTTAAAAACCAGTTCTAAGTTCTAATTCAATTTAAAAGGAACAATCATTTCAAATGCAGGAATATTAACAGAAAAAGTTTTACTATTATTTATGTTCTCCATGACATAAGTGCCATACATCCTGCCCATTTCAGTGCGAAGATTACAACCGCTGATGTACTGATATTTATCACCCGGGCTAATTTGTGGTTGAATTCCGATAACCCCTTCCCCCTCAACTTCACGATGGGTATTATTACTGTCAAAAATAAACCAGTGACGCCTGAGTAACCTGATTGAAAAGCTATTGTTATTTTCGATTGTAATGCGGTAAGCGAACATGAATTCGCTATCAACTATATTGCTGTAGTCAGGTTGATAAAAAGTCTCAACACTAATAGTAACTCCTTC
>JADGPY010000277.1 GCA_017882205.1 Chitinophagaceae bacterium | reverse complement strand
GGCCTGCGGGACATAGGATTTTGCACTTTTGCAGGATTTGCAACAAACCTGATAGGACTTGGAAATGGATGATCTTCTATAATAGGGATATTTTTTTCGATGAGCTTATGTATATCTCTCAAATATTCTCTTTCTTCTGCATCGCAAAATGAAATAGCAATTCCACTTAATCCTGCTCTGCCGGTACGGCCTATACGATGGATATATGTTTCCGCTATATTCGGTAATTCAAAATTGATGACGTGGCTTAAGTCATCTACATCAATCCCCCTGGCAGCAATATCAGTTGCCACCAATACCCTGATTCGACCATCCTTAAAGTCAGTAAGAGCTTTCTGTCTTGCAGCCTGCGATTTATTGCCATGAATGGCATCAGTTTTAATATTTGCACGATACAATTCCTTTGCGATCTTATCTGCACCATGTTTGGTTCTTGCAAAAACAAGTGCGCTTACAATTGCCGGGTCATTCAAAAGATGAATCAGCAATCCCCGTTTGTCATTTTTTTCTACGAAATAAACGGACTGTTCAACATTTTCTGCTGTAGATGAAGGTGGTGTTACCTCTACCCTTAATGGGTTAGTAAGTATTGTACTTGATAGTTTTGTTATTTCAGTCGGCATGGTAGCTGAGAAAAATAATGTTTGTCTTTTCGCGGGCAGTTTTGCTATGATCTTCTTAACATCATGAATGAATCCCATATCGAGCATTCGGTCTGCTTCATCAAGAACAAACATTTTAATATGCTGGAGACTGATGAATCGTTGTTCAATAAGATCAAGTAGCCTGCCCGGAGTTGCAATTAAAATATCAACTCCACGCCTCAATGCGTTTGTTTGATTAAATTGAGAAACACCACCATAAACAACCAGGTGTTTAAGTCCTGTATGCTTACCATAAGCAGCAAAACTTTCATCGATCTGTATGGCGAGTTCCCTTGTTGGCGTTAAGATAAGGGCTTTAATATTCCATCCTCCTTTTTCCTCGTGCTTTTGGAGGTAAAGGTTCTGAAGTATAGGAATAGCAAATGCTGCTGTTTTTCCAGTACCGGTTTGAGCGCAACCGAGCAGGTCCCTGCCGGTTAATACTGTAGGTATGGATTGTTCCTGTATTGGAGTCGGGGTAGTATACCCTTCGGTTTTGAGAGCCTTCAGTATTGGCTCAATTAGGTTCAATTTTTCGAATGACACAAAAAATAATTAAATGTAAATAAATATTACCTGTTGTTCGATAGTCGAAACACCAGGTTTAATAGTATATGCTCAACAACCTATGACTTGATGAGCTTACGTGAGAGAAGGTTATCTAGTCTGCTAAGAGGGAGTATATGAATAGCAAAGATACGTTAATATTTAGCGAAAGCAACTTTTTCTCTTTTTATTTTAACAAAGCAACTATATGATACCTAACGGATAAGATTATTCGAAATATCTTTCTTTCAGCACATTCATATGATGATATAAATGGCCAACAGCGATAAAACCCAGGCTTAATACTGTAATTTCCCGGTTGTTAGCAGAACCTTTTTGTTGCAGCATGTCATCTGTAAAGCTTTCAAAAAGATCTTGTGTTGACCGCCGTGCATTCATAAATTCATTACATAGGCTAAGCCACGTTCTGCGGTTTGCATCAGCATTATTAGCATATTCATTTTCATCAAATGATGGAAGTGAAGCCTGTTCTTTGCGTGCAATGCAAACAGCCCTGTAGGCAAAGATGCGCTCTGCATCAATAATGTGTTGCATCATTTCCTTGATAGTCCATTTGCCTGGTGCATAAGCAAACTTTGATTGTTGTTCTGTCACAGAAGAAAGCAACTCCCGAACTACGGGTAATTGATTTATAAACGCATTTAAAAGATCTTCTTCAGTTACTTTACTAATATACCCGGCAAAATAATCAGGAAAGTCGGAATTGTTTGGACGCGACATAAATTTTCATTTACGTTACCCTTTTTTGTGGGTAACCATTTTTGACTTTGGTTTAATAACCGGAGCTGGTTTTTTGTACCTGTCACCTTTAATAGTTGCTGCAAGTTTAGCAGCTTGATAGGCGTTTACTAACCCACCTGATTTTGATATATCTGAAAGATTTACTTTTTCTTCAGAACCAGGCAATTTTACTTTATCTGTTACAGGAACTGCAGATTTTTCTATCACGTATTTTAACTGCTTTGCACTCAGGTCTGGATAATATTCGAGAAGGAATGCAGCAATTCCTGCAACTACAGGACAGGCCATGCTGGTGCCGGAAGCATATCCATAGGTATTACCCCCAGGTACAGAAGAATAAATTTTTACACCTGGAGCAAATACATCAACTTCATTTTTCCCATAATTTGAAAAATTTGCGGTAACACCACCATTCGTTGAGTCCCCGCTTGCGCCAACAGTAATAAAATTATCAGCCCGTCCCTTCATTTTAATATATACCGGGTTAGGGAAATTATCAACACTGTCTATATTTTTATTGTCGTTGCCTGCGGCATGAACAAGGAGAACGCCCTTAGTATCGGCATATTTTACTGCATCATCAACCCAGCTTTTTTGAGGGGAGAAATCTTTTCCAAAACTCATGCTTATGATCTGTGCACCATTGTCTACAGCATATCGTATGGCATTAGCAATGTCTTTATCATGTTCATCCCCATCGGGAACAGCGCGGATCATCATAATTCTCACATTATCTGCAATTCCATCAACCCCTTTTCCATTGTTTCTCACAGCGGCAATGATACCAGAACAATGAGTTCCATGAAATGGAGTACCAGCCATGATATCATTGTTGCCATAATAACGATCGTTAATATTTGTTTCGTCATCCTTGACAATTTCACCACGATAATCTTTAGGTGCTGTAGTTTTTGCTTCCTCTTTTCTTTCTTCGCCCGTAACATATTGGTCAAGTCCATCCAGGAAATCTTTATTCGTCTGATCAAGACTATTATTGGCTTTCATTAATCCCAAAAGGGTCGACCTTGCTTTAACTACTTCGGGTAGTGTGGCCGCATAATCATCTAATTCTTTTCCGGTATAAGATTTAACCGCCATGGAACCCTGGAGTATGCTGTCACTCTTATGTAAAGTGGTAGCAATCCTTTTTAGAAAAACTATGTCTACTCCACCTGTAGCATCTGGGTTGCCTTCAACTTTCTCTTTCGCCTTGCGATACATTTCCACCTCAGCCCTATCTTCAGGTTTTACGGACGAAGGGTCGGGAACCACATCGCCATATTTTGCTTTTAATTTATGATACACCCGGGCCCCTTCATAGGAATCCTCTTTAACATTACGGCCATCTTTTCCACCTATAAAATTCCATCCATGAATGTCATCTACATATCCATTATGGTCATCATCAATTCCATTTCCTGGAATCTCTTTTGGGTTTGTCCATAATATTGGTTTAAGATCTTCATGCAATGTGTCAATTCCACTGTCAATGACTGCTACAACAACAGTTTTACTCTTTTTACCCTTCACGAAATCGTATGCTTTGTCAAGGCTGATCCCATAATACCCTGTTTCCGCCTTATCGAGTTGGTGCCAGTTTTTAGGATCTTCTTTTTTTGAAGTACCCTGGGAAAAAACTAAAAAAGGTGAACATAGAATTAAAGCGAAAATCAATGACCGTTTAATGGATTGAATCATTATGATGTTTTTATTTTGCAAATATTTGAATAATTAGTGTAAATTCTTATACCACTTGTAAACTTTAGGACGATTTTAGAGTTTGAGAGTTAATCGAACCACAGCGAGACGTCGCCTCAGAGATACAGGGTTGTTAACTAAATTCACAAGAAAACGTAACTCCGTGTCGTTGTTTCTGTGGTTCCCCCAATATTACACAGTAAATTTTATTCCCTGTGCCAGGGGTAGTTTATCTGTAAAATTAATGGTATTTGTTTGCCTGCGCATATAAGCTTTCCAGGCATCACTGCCACTTTCCCTGCCACCGCCAGTTTGTTTTTCTCCTCCAAAGGCGCCACCAATTTCTGCACCCGAAGTTCCGATATTTACATTTGCTATTCCACAGTCGCTTCCCACGTGTGATAAGAATTGTTCAGCCTCTCTCAAATTTATTGTGAATATAGAACTAGACAGACCCTGTGGCACATCATTTTGTAAATGGATGGCCTGGTCAAGTGTTTTATATTTGATCAGGTATAAAATCGGTGCAAATGTTTCATGTTGTACGATGTCCATATTATTGGTTACCTCTGCAATGCAGGGTTTAACATAACATCCGCTTTCATATCCTTTTCCAATTAGTTCACCACCTTCTACAACAAAACTTCCTCCTTGTTGTTTGCATTTTTCTATAGCTGAGAGGTAAATATTTACTGCGTCTTTATCTATGAGCGGTCCTACATGATGATGCCCTTCGAGAGGGTTACCAATTTTTAGCTGTGCGTAGGCAGTTACTAGTTTTTCTTTAAATACTTCATATATGTCTTCATGAATAATCAGTCTCCGGGTAGTAGTACACCGCTGGCCCGCTGTGCCTGCCGCGCCAAAAATACAACCAATTAATGCCATGTCAAGATCGGCGTCGGCTGAAATAATAATGGCATTGTTACCACCGAGTTCAAGAATACTTCTGCCTAATCGGGAGGCTACAGATCTGCCAACTTCTTTACCCATCCTGACCGAGCCTGTAGCAGAGATCAGCGGGATTCTTTCATCCTCACACATCCATTTACCTACTTCACGGTCACCGGTAATAATATTACTTACGCCTTCAGGGACCTCATTTTTTTTAAACACATCTTCCACGATATGCTGACAGGCGATACCACAAAGTGGAGTTTTTTCGGAGGGCTTCCATACAGATACATCACCACAAACCCAGGCAATCATACTGTTCCAACTCCATACTGCAACGGGAAAATTAAACGCTGAAATAATACCTACTATGCCAAGCGGATGATACTGTTCATACATTCGATGTCCTGGGCGTTCACTATGCATGGTGAGTCCATATAGTTGTCTTGATAATCCCACTGCAAAATCGCATATGTCGATCATCTCCTGCACCTCACCTAATCCCTCCTGTAAACTTTTGCCCATTTCATAACTGACCAAACTTCCAAGTGCTATTTTTTTTTCACGTAATGCTTCTCCTATCTGGCGAACTATTTCTCCTCTTTTAGGTGCGGGCCATAATCTCCATTTTTCAAAGGCAACCTGGGCTTTTTGTATTACGGTATTATAGCTTTGAAGGTTTGCAGCCTCAATACTTCCAATGAGCTTTCCATCGACGGGAGAATATGATTCAATTTTTTCTCCTCCCAATTTGATCCATTCTGTACCTGTAGATACACCTGGATTGTCTCGTTCTAAGCTTAAATCTTTTAGAATTTGCATTTGCTTGAATTTAATGAGTTCTAAGTTTTAAGTTCTAAGTTAGCCAGCGGTAGGAAGGCTAACTTAGAACTGTTCTTAAACTAAGATCTAAGAACTGGCTGTTTAGTATTGCTCCTTTTCATTCGGGAAATCTCCAGATTTCACATCTTTTATATATTCCTGAACTGCCCCGGTGATTTGTTGATGCAAGTTGAGATATTGACGAAGAAAACGCGGTTTAAATTCAGTATTGATGCCAAGCATATCATGCATAACAAGTACCTGTCCATCACAATATCTTCCTGCACCAATTCCGATAGTGGGAATAGTAAGGCTTTCCGTTACTTCCCGGGCAAGGCGTGCAGGGATCTTTTCCAAAACCACCCCGAAACATCCCGCTTCCTCGAGCAACAAAGCATCTTGCTTTAATTTTTCGGCTTCGGCTTCTTCTTTAGCTCTTACACTATAAGTACCGAATTTATAAATTGACTGTGGAGTTAATCCAAGGTGCCCCATAACCGGAACTCCTGAACTGATAATCCGTTTTACAGATTCTATAATTTCTTCGCCACCTTCCAATTTAATGGCATGTGCCCCTGTTTCTTTCATGATTCGAATGGTTGAGTTCAATGCCTCTTTTGAATTTCCCTGGTATGAACCAAACGGCAGATCAACCACGATCAGGCAACGATTAATACCTCGCACAACAGATGAGGCATGATAGATCATTTGGTCAAGGGTGATAGGAAGCGTTGTTTCATGCCCAGCCATTACATTACTTGCAGAATCTCCCACCAGTATGATCTCGATGCCTGCAGCATCAAAGATCTTTGCAAATGAAAAATCATAGGCAGTGATCATAGATATCTTGATCCCTGCAGCTTTCATTTTTAATAGTGTATTTGTAGTAACCTTTTTTACTTCTTTATTTACTGGCATACTAATTATTTGTAGTGATCAAAAGAAGCGAGACAGTTGGAGATGGCTCTGCGTTAGAATAAAACATCTGTGAGCACGCTGGTGTAAAAATATAAACATATTTCGATTGTGGCCTTGATTTTCGCGATTAAACGATTTCCCCCGCCCGACTACGTCAGCGGGGCGGTCGTGGCAATTTTCTTCGAGCGAAGGGAGAAGGCAAAAAAAACACTGCAAAAAACTTGCATCATTAATAATCATTATATATCTTTGCATACCCTAACATTAGAATTTTTCTCTTACACGTGCATTCTCCCTCACTTTGACAAGTTTGATTTATTGTAATTTTTAGATCAACAGGCTTGTCAAAATACAACAAAATCTTTTTGTATCATATTTAGCTTGTAAAAGATTTTAATAGTTTTTTACAGTACTAAACAGATCTGTTGATAGATTCAGCGGAAGTTATAATCCATTATCCATTTAAATGAAAAGCTAAATCCTATATCCATTTTGCTGAAAAACCAGATGTTTTAAATTATTCCTCTGTAAAAGGAATAAATAACCTCTGAAACAAGTAAGATGAATACATTTTTTACCCTTAGCCAAAAACGACCGCATAAGCGTCTAGCCATCGCTTTGCAGATGGTTGTCTCTTTGCTGCTGTTATTACTAACTGTTCATGTACATGCTCAGAATGTATCGAATTCCCGCGACACTTCTAAAAATAACTATGCATCAGCTGGTCAGTTTGTATTTATAGACCTCGACAGCAATGGCAAGAGAGACGCAATTGATATTCCACTTCCAAATTCAACAGTTACACTTTACGATTCATCAAATAATATACTAAGCACAAGAATAACTAACAGCAATGGATATTTCCTTTTTGATAGCATCCAGGTTCCTTCTGCAGGATTTAAATATTTTAAATTAAAATTTGATAGCCCTTCAACTGATTATACTTTCACTTCACAAAATGCTGCAGGCAGCGATAGTAGTAATGCCAGCATAGCAGACTCGGCTACCGGATTTTCACCCCTCTTTACTCTGGAAGCAGGCCAGGTAAAACTTACGCTTAATGCTGGTTTAAAAGCAGTAGCAGGAGTGGTAATGCCTACCAGTATCAACCAATTTACAGGCGCTTATGCTAACGGTTTTGTAGAATTAGGCTGGAAAGCTTTCATTAATGCCAGCTTAAAACATTTTGAAATCGAAAGAAGTACTGATGGAACAAATTTCAGGCAAATTGGCCAGGTTGTTATTGATGAGGACAATAATACTAACAGCAACTTTACCTATTTAGACATATTAGCAGAAAAAGGCTCCAATTTTTACCGGTTAGTCATTGTAGATAAAGATGGCAATTATAGTTATAGCAAAGCCATTACCATTAGTGTGGAGGCCAAAGGGATCAGCCTAATGGTAGTTTATCCAAATCCATTTAGTAAGAGAGTACAGGTGAAGATAGATTGCGATAATGATGAACCAGGAATCATCCATGTAATAGATAATTCCGGAAACATAGTAAGAACACAAACAGCGAATCTTCAGAAAGGAAATAATAAAATAAACATCAACAATGTAGATGGATTGCCAAACGGATTTTACTACCTGGAAGTGATTACAAAAGATAGAAAGATGCGCATCAAATTAATGAAACAACAATAAACGTCTAACCACATAGTCACAATAGACACATAGGACACACATAGCGATAATATTTCACTATGTGTGTCCTATGTGTGAAATTTACCCTGCAATTAACCTCTCAATAAACTAGTTATTCATGACTGTGGATTATCATCATAATTAAACATCCACCTGATACCAAACTTATCGGTAAGAACACCAAATGTTGCACCACAAAATTGTTTTGATAATGGGTGCATAATTTTTCCGCCAGTAGAAAGATTAGTACCGAAGAAGATGATAAACCTCTTGAGTTTATCATTCAAGGTCTTGAAAAGTAGTATTAGTAGTAGTAATAGTAATAATAGTGTTATTTTTAAATACAACTTATCTACTGAACTAAGTTGAGATCGAACCTTTTATTGAGGGATTTGAGATGTAAATATTTTAACGCTTATATAGGTTTTCCGTGAAATAAATTTTAAAACATTAACTGATGAAGAAAACTAGTTTGCTATTGACAATTTTTTGTTCTGCCGTTGTGTTTGCACAGCACAGTGATTATTCAATCCAGGCAGTTGATTTTACCAAAGTAAAGTTGACTGATAATTTTTGGCTGCCCCGCATCGAGATCAACAGAACCGTTACCATTCCTGCCTCATTTGAACGATGCGAAAGCACCGGACGTGTAAAAAATTTTGTAATGGCTGGAGAGAGGAAGGGAAAATTTTGTACACACTATCCATTTGATGATACAGATATTTATAAAACTATTGAAGGAGCTTCTTTCTCATTAGCCGTTCATCCTGATGCCAAACTGGAAAAGTATCTGGATTCGTTAATCAAGATCATTGGCAAAGCCCAGGAACCAGACGGATATTTATATACTGCAAGAACAATTGATCCGGTGAATGTTGGTCCTTGGTTAGGAAAGGAGAGGTGGGAAAAAGAACGGGAGATGAGCCACGAATTATATAATGCTGGTCACCTGTATGAGGCAGCAGCTGCTCATTATCTCGCTACAAAAAAAAGAAATTTATTAAATATCGCATTAAAGAATGCAGATCTTGTTTGCTCAGTATTTGGCCCTGACAAAAAACATGTGGCTCCTGGCCATGAAATTGTGGAAATGGGATTGGTAAAGCTTTATCGCATTACTGGCAAAAAAGAATATTTAACTACTGCAAAATTTTTTATTGAAGAAAGAGGACATTATAATGGGTACGATAAAAATAGCCATGATCCATGGAAAAACGGAGCTTATTGGCAGGATGATAAACCTGTAGTGGAACAAGATGAAGCAGAAGGTCATGCAGTTCGGGCGGGATATTTGTATTCTGCTATTGCCGATGTTGCAGCGCTGACAGGAGATGATTCCTTATTACATACCATAGATAAAATATGGCAAAATGTTGTTGAGAAAAAAATGTATGTGCAGGGAAGTGTTGGCTCAAACGGCGATGGCGAACGTTTTGGAAATAATTATGAATTACCAAATGCTACGGCGTATAACGAAACCTGCGCTGCCATTGCAAATGTTTTCTGGAACGAGAGAATGTTCTTACTGCATGGTGATTCCAAATACATTGATGTTTTGGAAAAAACCTTGTATAATGGATTAATATCAGGTATTGGTTTAGATGGTAAATCATTTTTCTATACCAATGCTATGCAAATAAAAAATAGCTTTACGCATGGAGATATGGAGGCTCAACGCTCAGGCTGGTTTGATTGTTCCTGTTGTCCCACCAATCTTGTAAGGTTAATTCCATCTGTTCCCGGATATATTTATGCACAGAAAGATGAAAACATTTTTATAAATCTTTTTATAAGCTGTGCAGCAGAATTAAACATTCATAATAATCCCGTTCAGATTTTACAGCAAAATAATTATCCATGGGATGGGCACCTGGTATTTACTATCAATCCACAAAGATCTGAAGCATTTAATATAATGATTCGAATTCCGGGATGGGCTCAAAACAAAGCGATTCCTTCCACCTTATATCAATTTGAAAATCCTTCTAATCAACAGGTAAATATCAAAGTAAATGGACAGGTTATAGATTATAAAATTCAAAATGGATATGCTCTTATTAATAAAACATGGAAAAAAAATGATGTAGTGGAAGTTGATTTGCCTATGGAAATAAGAAGAGTCGTTGCCAATGAAAATCTAAAAGATGATATTGGTAAAGTAGCATTGCAGCGTGGACCTATTATATATTGTGCAGAGGGGATAGATAACAACACAAGTACAGATAATTTTATAATTCCCAATAATGCCATTTTTACCAGCGAGTATAAAGCAGATATGTTAAATGGAATTACAATCTTAAAAAGTGATGTGCCAAAAGTATTGATTGATAATAATCAAAATATCTCCACGGTAAAACAACCTTTCATGGCAATACCTTACTATGCATGGGCAAACAGAGGTAAAGGCGAAATGATGGTTTGGTTTCCGGAGCGGGTTAATGCTATAGATATAATTAGCAGGTAAGATATTATCAATAATCTGTTCACTTTTTCATACGCAAATAAGGAATTGGTTTTATTATGAAAAAACAACTATTTTTTCTTTTGGCAGGTTGTACGTATGCTTTGAATGCCCTTTCCCAGGAGAATTATGAAATACAGGTATATGGATCAGAAACTGTTGCACCAAAAACTACTATGCTGGAATTGCACTCCAATTACACTTTTGGAGGTAGTTTGGTTGGAAATGGAGTTTTCCCAACCCATCACATGTTTCATGAAACTATAGAGATCACTCATGGATTTTCAGAAAATTTTGAAATAGGATTTTATTTCTTCAATGCTATTGGATCAGGCGGAAGAACCAATTATGTTGGAAGCCATATAAGGCCTAGAATAAGGATTCCGGAGAAATGGCACTGGCCAGTTGGGGTTAGTCTTTCTGTGGAAGGGGGTTATCAAAAGCTCCAGTATAGTGAAGATGACTGGACACTGGAAATAAGGCCCATTGTTGATAAGACCTTTGGTCGTCTCTACCTCGCCTTTAATCCGACTTTGGATAAATCTCTGCATGGCATGAACAGCAAAAATGGATATACTTTTTCTCCAAATGTCAAAGCAAGCTATTCTGCCTCGAAAGTTTGGGCACTGGGTTTTGAATATTATGGTTCTTTGGGCGAATTATTCAAATTTGTGCCTGCCCAGGAACAAGAACATCAAATATTTGGAGTGGCAGATCTCAATGTAAGCCCTGATTGGGAAATCAACTTTGGCTATGGGCTTGGATTTACAAAAGCCACAGATAATAATATCGCTAAATTAATCCTCGGGTATAGAATTAAATAATCATCTACAAATCATCCTTCAACACTTTCCAAATATTTTCTGCCACTATTTTATCACCTTCGGCTGTTGGGTGTATACCATCTTGCTGGTTAAGCTTTACTTCGCCACCAACACCTTGCAAAAGAAAGGGAATTAAAGTTATTCTGTTCTTTGCTGCCAGGTCATGATATATGTTCTTAAATT
>JADGPY010000276.1 GCA_017882205.1 Chitinophagaceae bacterium | reverse complement strand
GCAGAAATAATAACATGAATTTACTGGTTGCCTTTTTTAGACTTGTTCGTTGGCCAAACCTTCTGTTCATGGCAGTCACCCAGATACTTTACTTTTATTGTATTCTTCCTTTTGTTTATGGCATTCACCTGGTATCCGGGATGGTCTTGTCAACAACAAATTTTTCTTTGCTTGTTCTTGCTTCTATTATAATCGCTGCAGCAGGTTATATTATTAATGATTATTTTGATCTTAATATAGACATGGTTAACAAACCATCCCGGATAATAATCGACCGGTTCATTAAACGCAGATTTGCTATCCTCCTGCATATTGTACTTTCATTCCTCGGGTTTGTATTAAGTGCCTATGTGGGATATATGATTATGAATATCTACATTCCGATTTTCAATCTATTATCAATTGTACTATTGTGGCTTTACTCAACCAGGTATAAAAAGGAATTACTTGTTGGAAACATAATAATTTCTTTATTGACGGCATGGGTGATCCTTGTTCTGATGGTTGCTGCATATCCGCATACTACTTATTCTTCTGACTCAACAAACATCCCACGTCTTCTCAGGGTATCATTTCTATATGCAGGATTTGCTTTTATCATTTCCCTGATTAGAGAGGTTATAAAGGACATGGAAGACATCCAGGGAGATACTAAATATGGTTGTCATACAATGCCAATAATATGGGGTATTCCCGTGTCCAAAGTATTTTCAGCAGTATGGTTAGTAGTATTGACAGGTGCCTTGTTAATTGTCCAGTTTTATATGTGGAGTATAGGCTGGTGGTTAAGTGCATTATATAGCGCAGCCTTTATCATCATTCCACTGATCCTGATCTTGCGAAAATTGTATGAAGCCCAAACAACTCAAGAGTACCATCGTTTAAGCAATATGATAAAGCTTGTTATGCTTACCGGTATATTATCCATGATGTTCTTTAGATTTTATTCCTGAATATGCGTAAAATCATTCTAGCCTCTAAGTCTCCTCGTCGTAGTCAATTGCTTCAATGGGCTGAAGTTGCTTTTGAAGTCATTACTTCAGATTCTGTTGAAGATTATCCTGATGGACTGACTCCAGATCAGGTTGCCATGCATATCGCAAGGGAGAAAGCGATCGCAGTAAGTAAAATGTTGTTAGCCCGTAATTCCGGTAATGATCCTGTTATTAAGCATCCGATATTAGCGGCCGATACTGTTGTTGTTTTGAATGAAAGAATAATTGGTAAACCCGAAAACAAAGAAGAAGCAATTCTTTCATTACAACAATTATCAGGAAAAATACATCAGGTGATTACGGGGGTATGCATATTATATAACGATAAAGAAATTGTTTTCTCTGATACTACATTAGTTGAATTTCATTCACTCACTAATACTCAAATTGAATATTATGTTGAGAGGTATAAACCATACGATAAAGCCGGGGCCTATGCAATTCAGGAATGGATAGGTGTCATCGGAATAAAATCTATTCGTGGTGATTTTTATAATGTAATGGGATTACCAATAAGCAGGGTATTGTTAGAGGTAAACCAGCTATAATAATGTTACCCCTATAGGGTTCGGAGGTAATCCTCCTTGAGAGTTCATTAGTTTTTTCTACTTTTCTTTTCAATCGGGAAATGATGAAAGAAAAGTTACTTCAATATATCTGGCAATTCCAGTATTTTAATAAGACGGAATTGATGACTACTCTTGGACAGCCGTTAGAAATTATATTCCCCGGTCAATACAACCAAAACCAAGGGCCAGATTTTTCAGGAGCAAAGATCAGGATCGGCAATACGATATGGGCCGGGAACATTGAAATACATACCTATTCGTCAGACTGGAATAGTCATCATCATTCTGATGATGCGAATTATAACAATATCATACTACATGTGGTTTGGTTACATGATATTGAAATAATGGATATGAACAGTCATGTACTGCCAGCGCTTGAACTCGAATCCCGAGTATCAAAAATATTATTAAATAAATATGAGGAGTTAATGAATGCATCCTCATTTATTGCCTGCGAAAAACAAATTCATTCTATCAATGAGCTCGTTCTAAGTAAGTGGCAGGAAAGACTTGTTATTGAAAGATTGGAACGCAGATCCTTATTAATTTTTAAGTTTCTTAATGAAAATAATTTTCATTGGGAACAGACATTCTGGTGGCTAATAGCAAGGAATTTCGGAATAACCGTTAACTCTGATTGTTTTGAAAAAATCGCAAGGTCAATACCATTACCTATACTGGCAAAACACAAAAACCAGATACATCAACTCGAAGCTATCTTATTTGGTCAGGCAAGTTTGTTAGATCAGAAATTCATTGAATCATATCCTAAAATGCTGCAGAAGGAATACAAGTTCTATCGACTGAAATATGGATTGCAAAAAATACCGCTGCAATTATTTTTTCTTCGTATGAGACCAGCTAATTTTCCATCATTAAGACTTGCTCAACTGGCAATGCTTATAAGTGAGAGTAACCATCTTTTTTCAAAAATAAAGGAAGAGGATTCAGTAAAACAGGTAATTAAGATGTTGGAGGTTACTCCAAATGATTACTGGCACTACCATTATAGATTTGATGAAATTGGAACATTTAGAATGAAAACCATGGGTAAACAAATGATCTGTAACATTCTGATCAATACTATTGTGCCTGCATTATATGCGTATGGATCGCATAATAAAGAAGAGAAGTATAAAGAAAAGGCATTAGAATGGCTAACTCAAATAGCAGCAGAAAAAAATGCCATTACAAAAGGATTTGAGAAATTTCAAGTGAGAAACCGAACCGCTTTTGCCTCTCAGGCTCTAATCGAATTGAAAACACAGTATTGTGATCCAAAGCGCTGCCTTGAATGTGCGATTGGAAATGCAATAATCAAGGTCAATCATGTGCCCAATCATAAATAATATTAAGTTTAATGTCTGGGTGAAGGCTTTTTGCAACCGGGCAATTATTCCCGGTTCTTTCCAGAATTACCCTGTCTTTTTCTTCAAGCTTAAGGGATTCATTGAACTGTAAACGTACATCAACTTGTCCTACTCTCCTCGGGTCGCTTAACATGTGTTTGGTTACCTCCATCCGTGTGCCCTTAAGATCGATCGACATGTCGGTGGCTTTTAAAGCCATAGTTGTGCCAATACAAGTTGCCAATGAAACACATAGAAGATCTGTTGGCGAAAACTTTTCTCCCTTCCCTTTGTTATCTGTGGGGGCATCAGTTTCAATATGAGTTCCACTCTGAATGTGGATTGCCTCGCAGCGTAAATCGCCCTGGTATATAATAGAAGCAGTCATTATGTATTTTTGCATAAATTTACATAAGTAAACATCAACAGTCAATTCATGAGAAGACTATTTTTAATAACGGCAGGATTTTTAATTGCTTTTTCTTCATTTGCCCAAAAAGCAAAAAAAGAAAAGAAAGAAGAAAACCGGAAACGTATAAACGCATTGATAAAACAGGAAGAAGAAGGCGTAATTTCATATAGGCGTCATACAGTTTTTGGGGGGAAGCTCATCAATGATGGATATGGAGTGTTCATGGAAATAGGAAGAGCCAAATCTGTTAAAAAAGCCATGCTATACCAACTGGAGTTATCCGAGCGTAAAAGTCCACGTGAAGAAAAACAAAGCAATCCCTTGTATTATACTTCGCCATTTATTTATGGAAAGCAAAACTTTGTATATCCTGTGAGACTAGGCATGCAACAGCAAATTTTATTTGGCAATAAATCCAATAAAAATGGAGTAAGCATTACTGGAAATTATGGTGGCGGCCTGGCAGTTGCTTTATTACGTCCCTATTATGTCAAGCTTTCATCTACGGGTAATTATGTAAAATATGAATCTGCAGACAGTGCTACGTTTCTACAAGTAAATGACATCAACTCAGGCCCTGGTTTTAGTAAAGGCTGGAGCGACCTTACAGTAAACCCTGGTGCATATGTAAAGACTGCTTTGAGGTTTGATTATGGCAGTTACAATGAAATTGTATCTGCCCTGGAGGTTGGGATCAGCGGCGAATTCTATAGCAAGAAAATTCCCATTATGGTTAGGGACCCTCAAAAGCAATTTTTCTTTTCAGGATATGTAGCCATTCTATTTGGAAGAAGGAAGTAATCTTACATTATATCCAGGAGTACTTAGTACTCGCTTGAAGCAAAAGAATAATATAGAACAATGATTGAATTACCGGTAATAGATGTGATGATAGAACAAAAGCCCAAAAAGCCAGGCTGGCTTAGGGTAAAGCTTCCTATGGGTGAAGAATATAAGCAGGTACGCAATTTAGTGGATAAACATAAGCTCCACACGATCTGCGAAAGTGGAAATTGTCCAAATATGGGTGAGTGTTGGGGGGAAGGTACAGCCACTTTTATGATCCTTGGTAACATTTGTACAAGAAGTTGCGGATTTTGTGCAGTGGCTACAGGAAAGCCTTTACCTGTTGACTGGGACGAACCACAGCGTGTTGCAGAAGCGATACATTTAATGAAGGTAAAACATGCAGTTATTACATCCGTTGATCGTGATGAATTGAAAGATGGCGGTTCCATTATCTGGTACAATACAATTAAAGCTATAAAGTCTTTAAATCCGACTACCACCCTGGAAACATTGATTCCAGATTTCAAAGCTGAAAAAGAAAATATCCAGCGTATAATAGAGGCTGCACCGGAAGTTGTTAGCCATAATATTGAAACTGTAGAACGATTGACCAGGAGCGTGAGGATACAGGCCAAATACTGGCGTAGTATGCAGACACTTAGAATCTTAAAGGAAGGCGGCATGCGAACAAAAAGTGGTATTATGCTGGGATTAGGAGAAACCAAGGATGAAGTTATCCAGACAATGCACGATATAAGGCAATCTAATGTTGATGTGATTACAATAGGGCAGTACCTTCAACCAACAAAAAAGCATTTATCCATCATCCGTTTTATTCATCCGGATGAATTTGCAGAGTTCCGTGAAATTGGTTACCAGCTCGGTTTTGATTATGTAGAGAGTGGCCCTCTTGTAAGATCATCTTACCATTCTGACAAACACGTTATTCCAGGATATGGACGAAATATATGGACTGCTGAAAAAGCAGTTTAGTTTATAATTGATATTCCACTGTCTCCGGTGATTTTCGCTTAGCTCATCCTTTCATTTCCCAAACCAAGGCGCTTGCACCTAATATGGCTGCATCGGATTCTTTTAATTCACTGAATATCAATTTTACTTTATTCTGAAAAATAGGGAGAAGATTTTTTTCCATGTTTTCTTTAGTAGGT
>JADGPY010000275.1 GCA_017882205.1 Chitinophagaceae bacterium | reverse complement strand
TCCATTCACTTAACCCCATCCCAGGCCCTTCAATACCATATGTTGGTCCCGAACGGGTCATGTAAACGTTTGCAAGTATGGCCTCGGCAGCATATTTGGTAGCCCTGCCAACATCGGTTGCGCCATAAGATGGAAATGTACCTGAGAAGTTAGCCGGCAAATTTGTTATTGCAAATTGAAGGTCAGCAATTATTAATGCATACACATCAGCCACAGGGCTGCGTGCTATTGTAATAGCTTCTGCAGATAACATCGGATGATCTACAATCGGAAGCTTACCATAATATCTTACGAGATCGAAGTAAAAAAAAGCACGCAGAAATCTTGCTTCAGCGCTTAATCTTATTGATAAGCCTGGAGATCCGATATTGCTGCCATTTTTTGTAATTTGATCAAGCACAGTATTGGCTTTAAAGATGCCGTTAAAATCTGCATTCCATGCTTCTTCAACATAAACATTCGAAGCAATCCCAGGTGAAAAATTATTAATAGGATCGGGATCACGGCCTACATCATTTGTTGGATATATATTATCAGACCTTACTTCAGAAAGAAAAAGTAACCTGTCAGGATAACCTCTCAGTGAATTGTACACAGCATTTACAGCCTGAATAAAATCGCTTGGTTGCTTATAAAAAGTTTCTGTTGTTGCCGTAGAAATGGGCAATTGGTTCAGATCCTTTTTGCATGATGCAAGGATCACAAACGTTATAATTAAAATGAAATATATCTTTTTCATTGTTTAAAAATTAGGGTGAATTAAAATGTGATATTTAATCCGAAGATTAATGATTTCGGCAGTGGCAACGCACCGTAATCTCCTGCTTCAGGATAAGCACTATTGGTACTCACAGTAGTATTGGCAGCCTCAGGGTTTAAACCATTGACATATTTATCATGGCCAAAAAAGTTTTCTAAAGTAAAGTAAACCCTGGCGCTCTGTATAAAATCCTTATTGAATAATTTTTTTAAATTATATCCCAGGGTTATATCCCGAACACGTACATAGTCTGATGAATACAACCAATCAGTAGCAGCGGTAATAGGATTATTATAAGTTGAATAAGCCTTGCCAAATCTTCCTTCTCCCTGGTCAGAGGGTGATCTCCACCTGTTTACAAAAGATGCAGGATGATTATCAGATCTTCCCTGTCCAGGCCGTGAAATGGCTCTGCCTAATTGAGAATATATCGAGCCTCCCCATTGGCCCTGAACCAAAACATTAAGATCAAAACCTTTGTAACGGAATGTATTGGTAACACCATAAGTGTAATCAGGATTGGGATGTCCTACAATTTGTTTATCAGCTTCTGTTATTACTCCATCGCCGTTAATATCTTCAAATTTAAAATCACCAACTGTTTCAGCGGTAGTGTAGCGGGCTACATTTTTTGCAATATCATCAGCAGTTAAAAATCCTATCACTTTTAAAACATAGATACTATTTAATGGTGCACCAACCCGTAAGATCTCATCGGATACTGTAAATCCGTTAGGGATAATGATCTGGGTTTGACCGGGTGCCAAAGCAATTATCCTGTTGGTATTGTGCGTTACATTTAATGATGTAGTCCACTGGAATTTGCCCACCATATTACGTGAGGTTATTTCCAATTCCTGGCCAATGTTTCTTACTGAACCAATATTAGTAAGATAGGTTTGAAATCCTGTTGCCTCAGGAACCTGAACATTTAATAAAAGGTCGGTGTTTAATTTATTATAATAATCGAATGAGCCAGTAATACGGTTTTTTAAAATACCAAAATCAAAACCAAGATCATACGTTTGAGATTTTTCCCACTTCAGATCAGGGTTAGCCAAAACATTTGGCGCCTGCCCGATCACTGCCGCCAGTGTTGTTCCAAAAATATAACCTGCAGAACCAACAGTCGCAATGCTGGCATAATCATTAGGCAAATTATTATTTCCGTTTACGCCATACGATGCTCTTATCTTAAGCAGGTTTATTACAGGTACTGCACTCATAAAGTTTTCCTGGGTAACTACCCACGCTAAAGAAGCGGAAGGGAAAGAGCCATATTGATTATTTATTCCAAACCTTGAAGAGCCATCTCTGCGATAAGCCAATGATAAAAGATATTTTTCTTTATAACCATATTGTAAACGGGTAAAGTATGATGTCAATACATTTTGAGTTGAGGTAGTATTACCCGTAACCGCGGCAGCTGCATTTAAAGTTTGTATAACAGCACTTGTAAATCCACCGTTTGAACTTATTGTCGATCTGTCTAAGCGATCAAAATTGTATGCGTAACCTGCCAATATATTTATGCTGTGATCCTGTTTAATTACTGTATTGTAAGTAAGTGTATTTTCATTTACAAAAGTTTGCCGCCTGTAACTGTTATATGTTCCGGAAGTTGCAGCAAGCAAATTATTTGATCCCGTAAAGGTTCTTGCAGCCTGCGTTCCGGCAGTTAAGTAAGAAACATAAGTTGTAGCAATGTTATCAGTATTATCTAAATTAACTGAGCTTCTAAAACTTAACCCTTTAATAATTTGATACTCTCCATACAGACTTCCTAATGTGCGGTATCGTTTTGTTGTTCCTTTGTTGTAGGTTAATTTTCCAAGAGGTGAATTGGTAGTGCTGCTATAAAAATATTGTTTATTGCTTGCGGTGTTAGGAAAGAAACCCATTGTATCTTCCTGCACAGGCGCCAAACTTAAAGCCTGGTGAAAAATTGCATCTTTACCATCTACCCCGGGGTCTTGTGTAATGGAATAAGTTGGAGCTATGTTAAGACCAAATTTTAATCTTTTAGAAGCGTTGATCTCTAAATTTGCTCTCATAGAATATGCCCTATAACCAACACCAATAACAAACCCATCCTGGTTTGCATAGTTTCCTGAAATATAATATTTAACGGCATCAGTTCCACCGCTGGCCGAAATTTCGTAGTTCTGCATTTGCCCTTTTCTTTCTATTATATCCTGCCAATCTACATACTCTAATCCAGGATGTCCCGGCATTGTCCACCGTGGATCAAGAATATAATTCGCATCTACAACTCCACCATTTTTTGCAAGGCGTGTAGCCCTGTCATCATTTGCAGTTGCACCAACAGATCCATATTTTGCAACATACTGTGCATTGATTATTTCTGTAGCATGTTCTATCCATTGGTCGCCATTCATCATGTTTAATTTTCTTGATGCCTGGTTATACCCTGCGTAAGTATTGAAAGTAATTTTTGGTTTACCTGTTTGTCCATGTTTTGTTGTGATCAATACAACGCCGTTGGATGCCCTTGATCCATAAATAGCAGCAGCAGCAGCATCTTTCAAAACTTCGATGCTTTCTATATCGTTTGGATTAATATTATCCAAAGGATTACCTGTTGTAAAAGTTCCATTGCCTGTGTTGCTGGAATTAACCGACAAAGGAAATCCGTCAATTACATAGAGAGGTTCGTTGCCTCCGCTTATGGATCCTGAGCCACGTACCTGGATGCTAAAAGCCTTACCAGGCACACCTGTTGTTTGCTTTACAGTAACGCCTGCAAGCTGACCAACCAATGCCTGGTCAATTCTTTGTATAGGGCGCTCATCAAGCTTTCTGGCATCAAAGGATGAAACAGCGCCGGTTACATTTTTTCTTTTTTGAGTTCCGTAACCAATAACCACAACATTTTCCATTGAGTTATTTGTTGGGCTCATACTAACAGAGATTTGCTGACGATTATTTAAGGCAATTTCCTGTTCTCCAAAACCAACATAAGTAAAAAGTAAAATTGAATTTGCAGATGGAGCATTGATACGAAAGCTTCCATCATCACTGCTGGTTGTTTTTGTTTTGCTTCCCTTAATACTAATAGTAACGCCTGCAAGAGGCTTATCATTAGCATCTGTTATTTTACCTGTGATGGGTAAATTTTGTGCAATACTGTAAAATGAAAAGAAAAAAAGAAGAGAAATAGTCATGCTATTTCGCAGTAAAATAGATTTCATATGACAATCGTTTTAGTAAAGAATAATACTAAATTAGCAGATGGTATCACAACAATCATCCTGCACTGTACTGTATTGTATTGTGTAATATTTACAAAATAAGTGCGAACTAAAATGCACTTTAGTTGTTGATAATTGTTTTGCCGATGAAAGGTCTTATAAGTGTTATACTCATTAAGCCAATCACAACATCGTTGGCAATGGTTTGTAATTTTATTTCCTTCAAAATTTTATTTTCATTAAGGGGCATATCCAAAACAGTTGCTGCCCCGCCATCAATCATTTTTCCATTGTATTTAGCAATGCTGTTATCAAGATCAGAAGTTATCTCTCCGGTTTTCAAATGTACCCGGATTGGCCTTGCAGCATTAATATTAAAAGCATAATCATCATTATAATAGTCCTGCTCAATCGGCCACCATGTTTCAGGATTTTTTAATAATAATGAATCACTGGTTCCGTCAATATAGTTTATAAATACAACACCATTTGTTATCCTGCTTTGCATAGGATTAGTTGAACCTGCCATCAGCAAATAAGCATGTGAAGCCTTGCCTGATAAAGGTATGACCACCTGCTTAGGATAGTTATCCCATTGCGAAGTGAAGATGATATTTGATTTTGAAGTATCAGAAGGTGTTTGAAAACTAATACC
>JADGPY010000274.1 GCA_017882205.1 Chitinophagaceae bacterium | reverse complement strand
GTGACTATTGTCACGAAAGGTGTTAAAAAAATACTTCTTTAACAATTATATAAATACCCATAATCAAGACAAACCATCCAAATCCTTTTTTTAATTTAGCGCCAGAAAGTTTTTCCCCCATAAAACCACCAATAAAAACACCTATTATGGCTATGCAGGTTATTTTAATCAAAAAAAGCCAATCCATAGTAAAATGCCCAAGATCACCTGTAAAGCCAATTAAAGAATTTAAAGCAATGATTAGCAAGGAAGTACCCACAGCTTCTTTCATTGGCAATTTTACCAATAGCACTAAAGTTGGGATTAATAAGAAACCACCCCCTGCACCTAAAATACCGGTGGCAAGACCAATAGCAATGCCATAAGACAATAATTTTGGGAGGTTTATTTTCTTATCGTCAATAGTATTCTTAATTGGTTCTTCTTTCTTGCTTTTTATCATGGATAAAGCAGCCGTTACCATTAGTATAGCAAATAATACCATAATAACAATAGATTGAGTAATTTGAAAACTGCCAATGGTACCAAGGTTTTTGGGGATGTTAGGTATCAAAAACTTACGGGTAAGGAATACAGTGGTGATTGAGGATAAGCCAAACAGTAAAGCTGTTTTAATACTTACAAAACCTTTGCGATAATTATTATATGCTCCTACAAGGCTGGTAGAACCTACAATAAATAAAGAATATGAGGTCGACAAAAGCGGGTTGATGCTAAACAGATAAACAAGTACTGGTACAGTTAAAATTGAACCACCACCGCCAATCATTCCTAATGAAATGCCAATAAGTAAAGAAGCGAAATACCCCAGGGTTTGCATGAGAGTAAATTGGATTTATTTTTTGTAACGGATTGTGATATATGCCCCATTATAAATCTTCTAAATTTATGATCTCAATATTCTGCCGGTTCACAATTATCAATCCCCTTTCTGCCAGCTTTTTTAAAAGTCGTGAAATAACTTCTCTTGATGTACTTAGTTCAGTAGCTATTTGTGCATGTGTAACAGGGATGGTTTTGCCATTCAATATTTGAGCATGTTTTTTTAAATACATTACCAGTCTTTCATCCATGTTTTTAAAGGCAATGGCATCTATTGTATTCAGTAATTCTTCAAACCTTGCCCTGTATGTAGAAAGAACAAATTGATACCATGATTTATATTCTCTCATCCACTGATCAACAAAATGAATTGGAATAGAAATAACTTCTGTAGGCTTAACAGCCGTGGCTTTTATTTCACTGGTTCTGTTCTGTATGGCACACATTATAGATAAAGCACAAGCCTGCCCTGGTTCAAGATAATATATAAATATTTCGTTGCCTTCTTCATCTTCTCTGTAAACTTTCACTAATCCTTCTTTTATCAGGATAGTTGATTTGATATTTTGTCCGCTTTTCATCAGGTCTTCGCCTTCTGCATATTCTTTTATTGTCGCATTCTTTTCAATATCTGCTAAAAGGTTGGGCTCAAATAAAGGGAAGAGATTTTTTATATCGGAGGTATTCATTTATAATTATAATAGCAAAGGTAGAATGTAGTTAATTGAATCTTATTTCAAATAATCTTGGCCAATCCTTTCCCGTTATATACACTTTTTTGGTTGCACTGTCATAAGCAATCCCATTGAGTACAGCGTCATTCTTTACCGGCTCGTTCGGGGCGTATTGCTGTAACAGGCCAGCCATGTTTAGTTTCCCGACAACATGACCACTGGTAGTATCTATTTTGTAAATGTCATCCGTGAGCCATCGGTTTGCATAAATGTAACCATCAATATATTCGAGTTCATTAAGACTATCTACTTTTCCATTGTTGTCCATTACCGACAAGATCTTCATAACCCTGATATCACTTTTTGGCTCATCCGGCCATATATAATATAATTTATCACTGCCATCACTGATGATTAGTGATTTGCCATCATTGGTAAGGCCCCAGCCTTCCAGTTTCCATTTTAGAGAGGCTATTGGTTTTGTAATATCGCTAAGATTGTAGACAAAAATTTTGTGGGTTATCCAGGTTAGCTGGTATATCTTGTTGTTAAAAATGGTAATGCCTTCTCCAAATACTTTTGGATCAGGGAGCAAGTATTTTTGCTCTGGCTTTCCAGTTTTGATATCAACTATGCGCAAAGTAGATTTTCCCTCAAGCCCTGTTCCTTCATATAGTTTTCCCTTGTAAAATTGCAAGCCCTGTGTAAATGCCCCGGTATCATGCGGGTACATAGCCTCAATAGTAAAGGTTATTGGATCTGGTGCCTTTATTCCATTTCCCTGTGGACCTACCGGGGGGTCGGAATGCTTATCATTATCATTATTGCATCTGCAACACATTATCGACACTGATAATAATAAAATTCCTGGTAGTAATCTTTTAATCATAATCAAGGAATAAGTTGTAAAAATAGCAAACACAGATCGTTTTGATGTTAAGCAGGTTATAAAAGATTTTTTGTAGTATAGATAGTTTTTTGTTTATTTGCTGACAAAACCTCTGTAACCGGTAATGCTACTCTCCCCCAAGGCAGTTATTTCCAGTTCAATTCCAGTACTTACTGATTTTTCCTCATATCCTTTGCATTCCTCTTCCATTTCCTGAAGAAAGAGTCATCACTTACCTGTAATTCTCAGTTTAACCGTACTGGAAAATGAAATTATTATTTTGTTGCCTTTTGGTTTACGCTATTATACCTGCTTCAGCACAGCGTTTATGTCTTACAAAAGGGCAGGAGATAAACAGCCCCAATATAACTCAAACCCCGCTCTCAAATACAGGACGTGATACGCTTCCAAATGAGGTTATTATCGTCCCGGTTGTTATTCATGTTCTATACAACGATGTCAGCCAAAATATTTCAGATGAGCAGGTGCGTTCACAGCTGGTAGTATTAAACAAAGATTTTCGTAAAACCAATGTGGATGTAATAAACGTTCCACAAGTATTTTCAGCCATAGCTGCAGATGTAAGGGTCATTTTTTGCATTGCCCGTGTAGATCCTATTGGAAGACCAACCAGCGGGATCATTCATAAGCATACTTCAATACAAGTGTGGACAGCAGATGATGCGATGAAGTTTTCTGTATCTGGAGGGGATGATACATGGGACTCAAAAAGATATTTGAATATTTGGGTGTGTAACTTATTTGGAAGAAACCTTGGATACTCAGCCCTTCCTGGTGGAGTAGCAAATAAGGATGGTGTTGTCATTCAGTTTGATGTTTTTG
>JADGPY010000273.1 GCA_017882205.1 Chitinophagaceae bacterium | reverse complement strand
CCCCTTATCCCATTTTTGTTTGACCCCTTGAAATAATAGGGTGTTTTATTTTCGCAAATTAATTATAACTATTTAGTAACCAATCCTCATTGGGGATCAATTGGAATTGGCGAGAAGGGATTAATTCAAAATGGCGAAATGGGGTCATTGACATCTGGCGTAAGGGGGTCAATTTGAGTGGATTTTCCAGTTAAGACAACACGCAAACGGATATAACATTGACACCAATAAAATTGTAGCCTCAGGCAATTCAGCGGGCGGGCACTTGATATTATGAAAAGACCTAAAGGATAAGAACCTTTTAAAAAGCATATCACCCACCTATATTATCCGAAAAAATATTCCGCCTACTAACATGAAGCATTACGGTAGGGGAGCTTGTAGTAAAAAAATTGAAGATTTACCTCCCATATTCTTTTTCCAGTCTGCACAACCGGCCGGCTTTATTGAATCCTTCTATCACCACCCTCATTCTTTTACAGTTATCAGAATTGTAAAACTTAAAGAGTTCCTTTTGTTTATTTATATCCAGTACTACATTGGGATTCCAGTAAAGCGTTGTGCGAATATCGGGTGCATCCGTATTTGCACCTGGATTACTATAGTTTGGAGAATAAAATTCTTTGGTCACCGAATAACCCGGATAGGTAAAACTACTTACATAGTTAGAGGGAGAACCAGCCATATCTCCTGCCGTTTTTCTGTATATGAGTAAGGCCGGGCCATTGGTATTGCTGTACACAAAATTCTTCAGGAATTTAATAAGGGCAATCTCGTCTATCGGGATATATTGAATGGTAGTAATATCGGATTCAAACTGATCCACATAAATTGTCACCTCCTGTTTACCACCTGTAAGACTGGTCGCTATGTTGCTTACTATTTTTTGATTGCCCGGAATGCCGATTATATCAATACCTGGAATTTGATTCCTTATATAAACAAGCAGATTCGAGATGTGCGGGACGGGATTGGTGATAAGATCAAGTGTTGTATTGGCAGATGGCGTTGAAAATATGGATGATGTATACCGTTCATTCACCAACTGGGTTGGCGACTTCTTTTTAACTTTTATCTTTATTTCCTCCAGGGAAATAAATTTAGCTGTGTAAGCATTATAAAATTTGACCTGTTCAATATTTTTAGTCATTTTCATTTGTAAAGAATCAAAAGCAATATCTTCCGTAACATAGAATGCGGGAGGAACGTAGTTGTTAGAAACCGGGGCAGATGCGACTGCATCCAATTTCAGGAATACCTGCTTTTTACTTTTATTCCGGGTGTTATAATTAAAATAAAACGCGGCTGTATCTTTGAATATCAGGGAATCTAAACTAAAATTTCCCTGACTATCTATAGGTACTGTCACGAAATCTGTGGCACTGTCAGATTTTGCTTTAATGATAAAATTCAAATCGCCCCCCGTCAAAACATCTTTTTTATTTTCAGCATATGCTTTGCCGCTAATGCGGAGGTAGGGTAATGGCCTGAATGTAATTTCAGGCATTTGCCCCGAAATAATCTGACCCCAATTAAATCGCCGCCATCCATTGGTCATCATTACGAGGTCGAGCGCGCTCCTGGTTGCCCTATCATTGCCGAAAAAATACCACGCAGGATTCTCTACATAACCTTTAATATCTGAACTGAGCAAAAACCTTGAGACAATGTTATCTGCGTTTCTATCAACAACACTGGCATTTGCATCTGTTATGGCAACTGAATAGGTACCTTCAATACTGTCAGGTACAGAAAATGTGAATACATTCTTTGCTTTCTTTCCTAAGCCCAAAGTATCCGGTGTTAAATTGGAGCTTATTTCATATTCCTGATTATTAACAAAAGTAAGACGCTCCAGGATTGGTTTCCCGGTTGCATCAAAAACCGTGACCTGTAATATGCCTGAAGGAAAGTTCGTGGTTGGTACTCCAATACTAACAGACTCCCCATCAAGTAATGCAGATGTTTCAAATAGTGTATGGTTCTCCATCTGACCAACGACTGAAAAACTTAATTTGTCTTTAACGTTTTCAGCAGATCGTGAAAGCAACACCCTAATGGCCTTACCATCGTTATCAACGTGCATGGCAATACCCGGATGACCAACAGGTATTTGCATTGAACTTACATTACCGTTGTCAAATTTTAGTTTAGCCGTATAGATTTCGTCCGCCTGCGGTAATAGCGTAAATCTACCCATCCCTGAATGGACGGTGGAGAGGTCAGTGATAATGTTACCCTTTGAATCTATAATTGTGCCGGTAAATGAAACAGGGTGACCGTTAGCATTAGTTCCTTTGAATGCTACGAAGTTTACCACATCAGCGACCATATTGCCGCCCTCGGGAAAAAAGTCAACTGTATATGATAAATCCTTTGCACCTGAAGATGTAGCAGGCTTATTGTTAAATATAAAAATCGATTTACTATATAAGAAGCCGGGGTCGAAATTTAACATCCAGCCAGTATAACCATGTACAGTAAAATTACCTTGCTTCAGGGAATCAGGAAGATCGAAATTACCGGTTGCCGTACCATCAAAAACCGGTAAATTCTTCCTGGCATACAGTCTACCCGTAGCATCAACAAGATCTACAATAACACTGCTGCTAATGGTGTCAGGCAAAAGATTTGATAAAAGGTAAACCTTAAACCATATCGTTTCCCCTGCCACATACACATCCTTATCAAAATGGAGATGTATCTTTTCCTGTGGATATTTATGATTAAAGTCAGTTAATAACGTGACCGGGTTTTGTGCGGAAATATTTGAATAAATAATAGAACAAATGATCAGTGTAGTGATATTTTTCATGCCAGCATATTTCTAATGAAGCTATGGATTTTTCTCTGAATAAACTGTATATATTACTGGCGAAAACATCGCATGAAAAGTAATCAGTATAACTTCAACAACAACCTTTTAAATTCCTCCCTGTTCTTCCACGGAATTAAATGACCGATAAAGCATAGTCAGTTCCTTTTTATTATAAAATAAAACCTTCTATTAAACCGGCTACACTTCTTAACTGCGAAGCCAATTGACTTTCATTATTTTTTAAGTCCTGCGTTTTAGCAGCTACATTAGAGAACCCACCCGCAACAGTGTTTACCCCACTACCTACACTTAGAAGAGGAT
>JADGPY010000034.1 GCA_017882205.1 Chitinophagaceae bacterium | reverse complement strand
CTGAAAAAGAGAATCAGTTATTGGGTCTGGCTTATAATTCACTTCGCAAAAAAGTAGCAGAAGCGCTTATGATGCTGCAAAAAAAATATCAGCAAACAAAGGAAGAAAAATTTGTTATTGACATCAGTCGGGAAAACCTGGCAACTATTGCCGGTACCGCAACCGAGTCACTCATTCGTACACTCAGTGATTTTCGCAGTGAAAAACTCATTGATATAAAGGATGGTAATATTACTATTATCAATCAGAAAAAACTGGAGCATTTGATTAATTAAAAATCGTGTAGAGTAGGGTGGTTTTTCCTAAGCCCGGTAGTTAGTTTACCTCTATTTTTGTTTTACCAGTATTAATCCCGAACACTGGGTATAGCGGGCAAAACCCTATGAAAGCAGTAACCAAGGGCACTATGGCTACTATTCCCCACCATGATGTGAAATAAACTCCTGCGGCAGCGATTATAATACCCAATACAATCCGGATATTTCTATCTGTTTTACCTACATTATATTTCATAGTGTATAATTTTAATACTAAATATTTTCTGACAGGTAATTGTTAAACTCTGATTTCAACTTGCCGAATTGTTTTTCAGCAATAATTATATTGTTACGGAGCTTCTTCAGTTTTCTATCAATTTCTTTGATGATTCTACTGTCTTCAAATATTTCCCTCACCAGCAGTTTATCCAATTCAACCACCTCATTCCGCAGCAAACCAATCAATGCATCTTCCTTTAAAAATCTGCTTTGAAAAATTTCAACTTCTTCAAGTAAATTTTTATTGAATTTATCTTTAAGCACTTCCGAAAGCCTATATTTCAGGTGAATATTTTCGTCCATTATAAAACCCAGCAATCGTTTCCATGTATCACTTTCGTACTGTAATTGTCTTAATTTCAACTCTGGCATATAATCCAGTTTTTTAGTGTCTATTATGAGTAAAAATATCTTGCACACGGTGTTTTATAAATTGATTTATTATAAAGGTAGCGTTGTAAAAAAGTATTAGAAAGAATATTCATCAGCCAAAAATCTGATCTTGGTCAATACCACGTAAATACTAATTTCAGGAAGATTTAAAATGAATATGCATTTCGCTTTTAATTCTGCCATCTCAAATGAATTAATCGAAAATGCCCCGCCAACCTTTATGGCGGGGCAGTAAGCCATCCCGTAGCTGGCTTATTTAACAGCGATGTGTTTCGCTGAAAGCTTTTTAGAACCTTCTTTGCGGGGAAGCGAAATTTTCAGTACACCTTCTTCATACTTTGCTTCGATTTTTTCCTTGTTGATTTCTTCTGGCAAGGTGAAGCTGCGGCTGAAAGATGAATAGTTATACTCTTTCCGGGTAAACAATTTGCCCTTTTCTTCCTTGTTCTCTTCCTTCTCGCTGCTGATGGTAATCATATTACCATCCACATTGATGTTAAAATCATCTTTTTTCAACCCGGGTGCTGCCAATGATACCAGGTATTCATCTTTTTGCTCCACAATATTCACAGCCGGTACATTCGTCAACCGACCACCGAAACCGCCATCAAACCATTCATTCCAAGGTTTGAAGAAATCATCAAATACATACGGCATTTTTTCAGCTACTTTAGCTAATGCTTGCGTTCCCATTTTTACCTCCTTTTGTTTTTGGTAATTGGATTATTGTTTATAAAACAAATGTATTTTTTACAAGAGGAGCAAGCAAAGACGATGGTCAGTATAAACAATGAGATTGGTCAGGCTATAGGAGATTTTATTAACCCAACGTTCATTTTACTATTAAGGTTCGATTGCTGAGGCTGAATAGCCATTAAACTTTTTGTTTGTAGTAAAAAGTCAGCAGGTAGAAGATGATACGGATAATTTCATAAGAGCACCAACGAATAAACTGTTTAAAAATATTTTTCGAATGCATCAGTTCTTCCCTGGTAATGGCAATACAATCATTTTGAATGATGGTTTCCAGCATTTGTTCCACCCCTATAGCAAAATCAGCATTATGGACATCTAAGTTTAATTCAATGCTGGCGTAGGCACTGAGGTTGTTTATATTGTATGAGCCTATAGTAAGCCATTCGCTATCACATACGGCCACTTTAGCATGCAAAACAACAGGCTGATATTCGTACAGGTCTATTTTATTTCGTATCAGCCAGTCATACATCCATCGTTCTGCATTTTTTGCCAGCCTCACATCCGAAGGGCCTGCAATAATCACCTTTATTTTTACTCCGCGTTTGGCAGCATTACTCAATAGCCTGCGGATCATTCTTCCGGGCAAAAAATAACTGCACACAATGGTTATATGGGACCGGGCATTCCGGAACATTTCAATATAGGTTGCAGAAATTTCATTTTTCCGCCGCACCCAATCGTTCCGCCTCATTCTTACCTTGCTTGTTTCTTCTTCCTTAAAATCAAACAATAGCTGTTTTTCTTCGCAAGGAGTAATGCCCATTTTTGCAGGATAGCCATTCCATGTTTTCCAGCAAAGCACACAAAGCTCTCTGGCGATTTCACCCTCGGCATACAGAGCAAAATCAAGCCAGGCAGGCTTTCTGGGCATATCATTGTAGCGATTGGTAATATTTATCCCGCCTACAAGGGCAAACTTTGTATCTGCAACAAATACTTTATGATGCAACCTTCTGCCGAAATAATATTGTTTGCTTTTAAAAAAGGGTTCAAAAAAACGAAAATGTACACCAGATTCTTTCAGCTTATAAATAAAATATTTAGACATACCCTGTGAAGCATATCCATCTGGCAATAAATATACCTGCACATTTCTTTTGGCAGCGGCCTTTAACGCATCTGCAATCTGGATGCCTGTTTCATCGTCATCATAAATATAGGTCTGCAAGTGAATACTTTCGCTGGCCTGATTAATCAGGGATAAAAGCACATCAAAATATTCCTTACCACCGTGAATTAATTTTACTTTATTCCGGGCCAAATATTCAGATGAAGTTTTTTGTTTTACATCGTACATAGTTAATGAAATTAATTAAACTATATAACAAAAAGCCTCCAGGTTTGGCGTGAAGTACCCTTTGAGCAAGAGCGATAGTAATCCTCTTACGATCATTGAGGTGAACAAGCCGTGGGTTGACTGATGAAGAACGCCATCGGGCGGGCGGGTGGATTAGCGCTCAGGTCGCCGGAAGCGCCCCGATCGCTGCCCGAGGTCGGGGCGCTTCCAATCAACCCGCCTGGACAAGGCAATATCATCAATGGTCCAACTGAGTTGTTGATAGGCTTCGAATTTAACGCGAAAGCTTTGCTAGAGCATGTGCTCGCGCAACGATACACATTAAACCTGGATTACATCAGGCATACAATTTTTCATAATATTCTTTCGCCATCCTGTTGCTGTCGAATTGAGGGATAATATCTTTCAATCCATTTTTTACAATATCCAACCAGTGATTAGGATAATCATAATACATGGGGAGCACTTCCGTTTCCAGCAGTTGATATAAACTGGCGGCATCGGTATCATCCTGTACATGTTCGGGTAAAGAAATATCACAGGAAGGAATAACAAAAGAATTTATTTTATCCCTGGCAAATTCAGGAAACCATCCATCGGGTAAAGCCATATTCACAGCGCCATTCATTATAGCTGCCATACCACTGGTACCAGATGCTTCATGCGTAAGGCGTGGGAGATTTAACCAAATGTCGGCGCCTTGTTTTAATAACTTGGAAAGTTTTAATTCATATCCTACAAGAATGGAACAGTTTGTATACTTCTTGCATACATCAACAATTTTATCAAACACCCCAATTGCAACATAATCCATTGGGTATGGCTTGCCCGCCCAAATAATTTGCACAGGCCTTTCTTCATTGGTTACCAGCCGTTGAAACCTTTCCATATCATGAAAAAATAAATCTGCTCTTTTATATCCGGCAAATCGTTTGGAAAAAATGATAGTAAAGATTTTTTCATCATAAATTTCTCCGCACTGGTCGGCCACTACTTCAAATAAATTTAGTTTCCCCTGTATTTTTTTTCTAAGTAACGCTTCATCATCATTCCTGGCTAAAGCCTGATACATATCTTCATCATGCCAGTAGGAGTAGTTTTGCGCGTTCGTAATATAAATAATATCACAAATGTCTTTCTGATTCCTCCACATCTCACACAATGTTTTCTGATGCATTTGTGAAACGGCATTTGCTTTTTTTGACAGGCGAAGGGCAGTTAATGTATGATCCAGCTCATCCCCCTCTGTTTGTGTAATTGCCGTAATCTCAGTAAGCGGAATGTCACAAAAGAATCCCATTTTCTCCAAAAGTCCCATATTTGTTTTTTGATTGCCCGATTCTTCAGGAGTATGGTTTGTAAATACCAACCGTTTTTTTAAATCCTCAAGGGTTTTATATTTATCATAGAGATAAAATGCAAGCGGCAATGCATGCGATTCGTTTAAATGATAAACCTCCGGTTCCCAATTGAGTGCTTCCAGTAATTTGGCACCGCCTTCGCCAAGTAGTATGGCTGAGGCAATCCTTGTTTCCGGATTAGCATCGTATAATTTATGTGAGATGGTTTTAGCCAGGTAGTCGTTTTCCGGCAAATCAGTTGAAAGAAAAAATAGGGGCGGCGTATTAAATATTTCAGGCGGTAAATAATAAGCCGTCACACCTACCTCATGCCGTGACACTTTAATAGTAAATTTAATATTGGTGGGCTTAAGAAAACCATAAATCTTTTCTTCAAACAGTACATCCATGGTTTGGTCTTGTTTTCGAACCTGGTCGTAGTAACCATATTTCCACAAAATACCGATGCCTACCATGTTCTGTTGTAACTCATAAGCGCTGCGCATATAAGAGCCTGCTAAAAACCCCAAACCACCTGCATAGGTTTTCAAGGGCTGATGAATGGCAAACTCCATACAGAAGTAAGCCACCCTTTTTTGAAAATCAGGATTGATACTATATGGATGAGTGAAAGAAAAACTCATGAAAGTAAATCATTAATAAACTACAATCTGGTTAGTATAGGTTTTTGAAGGTTCGTGAGTTTTGGGAATGTGTAGGCTCAGGATGCCTTCCCTGTATTTAGCACTTACAAATTCAGTATCTGCATTATCTGGTAACAGAATATGCCGCTCAAGACATTCAGTATCGAATTCATGTATCTGTAACTTCTCCTTTTTGCTTTCTACACAATCCTTGTGTAGCACCACTATAGATAATACATTATTATGCACATGAATAAAAATTTCCTCCCGTCTTACTCCGGGCACTACCACTTCTATTGTAAATAAATCCTTACATTCATTCATATTTACAAGCGGCTTTGCACTAGAGTCTTTATGGGGTATTTTTAATTCTTCCAGCAATACTTCTACTTCCGGCATCGGAGTATATTCACCAGGGTAAACTGGGTATTCTTTCATATATGATAAGTAATTAATCATAAAGAATCAAAAATAAAGCTAGCACATTTATTTACCGGTTTTACTGATGGTGGTAATGATAATCTATGATTAATATCATTAGTTACTTTTACGGGATCTCCGGAACATTTTCTCTATTTCAACGGCAATAAAAATCACGAAAGAAGCGGCCATACAAAATACCAGCTCTTTTATGGTTAAGCGATCTGTTTTAAAAACCTTATTAAAAAAAGGAAAATAGATAATAGCCAACTGCAGAAGAAAAGTAATGGCTACTGTAAAAAATAAGGTACTGTTGGAAAAAATTCCCTGGCGGAATAAAGAAACAGTTTCTGACCGGATGGCCATGACGTGCATCAACTGCCCCAAACAGAGAACAGTAAAAACCATCGTTTGCCAATGTGAATCATTAATGTGTATAACATAGGCCTGTGTACCGATAGTTAATGCCGCTAATAAAATACCAACCCATATTACATGAATACCCAACCCGTCTGCAAAAATACTTTGTCCGGGATTGCGGGGTGGCCGCTGCATAATATTTTTTTCAGCAGGTTCTACCGCTAATGCTAAGCCGGGCAAACTATCTGTGACTAAGTTTATCCATAAAATCTGAATGGGCAGCAATGGAATAGGTAGCCCAAAAAATGGAGCTACTAAAATCGTCCATAATTCTGCAGAATTTCCTGTAAGAATGTAACGGATGAATTTCCTGATATTACCAAAAATTCTCCGTCCTTCTTTTATTGCTTTAACAACAGTGGTAAAATTATCATCCAGTAAAATAATGTGTGCTGCTTCTTTGGAAACATCAGTACCGGTAATGCCCATTGCTATGCCAATATCGGCATGTTTTAATGCAGGTGCATCGTTTACCCCATCACCTGTCATAGCCACATATTCCCCTCTTTTTTGTAAGGCTTTTACAATATTCAGTTTTTGTTCAGGCGAAACTCTTGCATATACTTTAATATGATCCACCACTTCTTGCAGTTCCTGTTCACTCATGGCTTTCATTTCTGCGCCTGTAATAATCCTGTCTTCTTTGGTTTCTATAATATCAAGACGTTTTGCAATAGTAGCAGCTGTAATGGGATGGTCTCCTGTTATCATAACCGGTATTATACCGGCGGTTTTACATTCATACACAGCCTTCCGGGCTTCTTCCCGTGGTGGGTCAATAATACCGGCAATACCCACCAATTGCAATTGGTTTTCTACAGTTGCAGGAGTAATAGCAGAAGGCAATATATCAAACTCCCTGGTAGCAAAACCCAATACCCGATATCCGTCTGCCAGCATTTTATTCAATGGTTGCTCCCATGTTTTTACAGCGGCACCATCTTTTTCTTTTTGCATCAGCGTTTCCATAGCGCCTTTTACAAAAGCAATATATTTATTTCCATATTGGTGGATGGTAGTCATACATTTTCTTTCAGGATCAAAAGGGATTTCTGCCACCCGTGGATATTGGGTTTCAATTTCTGATTTACTATATCCTTTTGAAAATGCAAATTCGTACAAAGCCTTTTCAGTCGGGTCGCCGATGGTATTGTTATTTTCATCGCGGTAAATATCATTGTTCAGCGCCATAGCGCGCATCAGCCATTTATAATCATTGTCTGAAAGTATTGCTGCCGTATCATTTTTGTTTTTGATTAAGAAATTCTTGCCCGCAATTTCTTCCACGGTCATTTTGTTGAGGGTAAGTGTTCCTGTTTTATCGGCGCAGATATAGGTAACTGAGCCCAACGTTTCTACCGCCGGAAGTTTTCTTATCAATGCATTTTTCCTGACCATTTTCTTTGCCCCGATGGCCAATGAAATGGTAATAACAGCCGGAAGAGCTTCCGGTATGGCTGCCACTGCCAGCGATAAGGCAGTGAGCAGCATTAATACCACATCTTCACCACGCAAATAACCCAGAGCAAATACAATAGCACATATCAATAGAATGATATAAGCAAGGTTTCTTCCAAATACTGCCAGCCTTTTTTGAAGTGGAGTTTGTATGCCGGGTTCCTGAACTAAACGGGCAATTTTTCCTAACTCAGTTTCCATACCGGTAGTAACCACTATTCCTTTGCCACGGCCCTTGGTTATATAAGTTCCCTTAAATGCCATGTTATCATAATCACCCAGCGGAAGCTCCTTATCAGTTAAGGTATTGGTTTTTTTATATACTGCTAATGATTCGCCGGTAAGTGATGATTCATTCACTAATAACTGCACGGTTTCAAACAAACGCACGTCAGCAGGCAATATATTACCTGCTTCTATTAAAATAATGTCGCCGGGCACAAGGGATGGTGAAGAAACAGTGGTTACTGCATTGTTTCTAATTACTAAAGCATTTGTTACAGTCATCTTCTTCAATCCTTCTATCGCTTTTTCTGCACGGTATTCCTGTACAAAGCCTACAATGGCATTTAGTATGACAATGGCTACTATAACAATGGTATCAGTAATATCGCTCAAAAGGCCTGAAATAATAGCGGCGCCAATCAGTACAAGAATCATAAAATCTTTAAACTGATGCAGGAACAATAACCACGCGGGTATTTTTTTGACTCCGATTATTTCATTGGGTCCGTATTTTTTTAATCTTATTTCAGCCTCAACGGCTGATAATCCCTTTTCGGAGCTTCCGGTTATTTCCAGTACTTTATTAATATCAGTAAGATGCCAGTTCATCATCACTAAAATAATTTAAGGAAAGATAAAATTAGGCCGGTATAGATGCAATACTATCTGGCCTCTTACCCAAAACACTTTCCAGGTCTTCTTTAAATATTACTTCTTTCTTTAGCAGCAGTTCTGCTACTTTTTGCAATGATTCTTTGTTTTGCTGCAGAATCGCTTTGGCTCTTTGATAGGCATCACTTACCAATTTTCGAACTTCTTCATCAATCAGTTTACCGGTTTCTTCACTATAAGGCTTTTGAATACTCATATCCCGCTGACCAGTAGAATCATAAAAACTGATATTGCCAATTTTCTTATTAAAGCCATAATAGACCACCATCATGTATGCTTCCTTTGTTACCTTTTCCAGGTCGTCTAATGCGCCCGATGAAACTTCACCAAATACTATTTCTTCGGCTGCTCTTCCGCCTAATGTGGCACATAAATGTTCGGTAAAAGCAGATTCACTCCGTAATTGCTTTTCTTCCGGCAAATACCAGGCAGCGCCTAAGGATTTGCCACGGGGAATAATAGAAACTTTCACTAAGGGGTCTACATGCTTCAGCAACCAGCTTATTACAGCATGTCCTGCTTCATGATAGGCAATAATATTTTTCTCTTCCGGCGAAATGATTTTACTTTTCTTTTCAAGACCCCCTATCGCTCTGTCAATTGCATCCATGAAATCCTGTTTCCCAATTTTTTCTTTTTTCTTACGGGCCGCAATCAATGCTGATTCATTGCAAATATTGGCAATATCTGCACCCGAGAATCCTGGAGTTTGTGCAGCCAGGAAATGTGTATCAATCGTATCATCCAGTATCAGTGGACGCAGATGTACTTTAAAAATTTCTTCTCTTTCTTTTAGATTCGGTAACTCCAAATAGATATGACGGTCAAATCTACCGGGGCGAAGCAAAGCAGCGTCAAGCATATCTGCACGATTGGTAGCAGCCAGAACAATTACACCACTGTTAGTACCAAAACCATCCATCTCTGTGAGTAGTTGATTTAATGTACTTTCTCTTTCATCATTAGCGCCACTTAGAAATGCTCCTTTACCTCTTGACCTTCCAATGGCATCTATCTCATCAATAAAAATGATACAAGGGGCTTTTTCTTTGGCCCGTTTGAATAAATCACGGACTCTTGATGCACCCACACCTACAAACATTTCTACAAACTCTGAACCTGAAATTGAAAAGAAGGGAACCTGTGCTTCTCCTGCTACTGCTTTTGCCAGCAAGGTTTTGCCGGTGCCAGGGGGGCCAACCAATATTACTCCTTTCGGAATTTTTGCGCCTAACTTTGTAAATGATTCCGGGCTTTTTAAAAAATCAACTATCTCCCTTACTTCCAGTTCGGCTTCTTCTAACCCGGCCACATCATCAAAGGTTACATTGCTTTTTTGTTTTTCGATTAAGGTAGCGGTTGATTTTCCAAAATTAAAAATAGATGAGCCACCTGTGCCCATTCCCATACCGCCACCTCTTCTTAATAAAAAAGTCCATAATCCATAAAGTAAAATGAAAGGCAATACCCAACCTAAAATGCTCCAGAACCAGTTTGTTTTTTTAACATAGCTCACAGCAATTTTTTCGCTGATTGAAAAATTCTTTTCTGCCTCATCCATTTTCCTTTCAAATGATTCTACTGAACCAATATTAAATGAATAGTGTGGCCCCGAATTGATGCCTTTACCAAACGAGGGTTTAAACACTTCTTTAAACATGGCCTCATTCGACAGCTCTTTTTTAATATATACTTCGGCTTTCTCATTATTTACCACCACAATTTTTTCAACGGCTTTTCGGCTCAGGATATCTTTTTCAAACTGTTGCCAGGTGATTTCTTTGACTGTGGAAAAAATATTTAATGACGAGGGAAGCAATAGTAGTACCAGCATAATTAGATAGATCCACCACCATTTGAATCGTTTTCCGGAAGGATCTGGTTTTTGATTGTTTGACTGACCTTGATTAGTATTGCCGGAATGATTCATTTTATAAAGGTTACAGGCATTATTGGTTGTTTGAATGATAAGCATCAGTGAAATCAATGATTTAATTCATTGTAATGGCTGGTATGCCAATATTTAACTACAAATTATTTTGACCATCATCATACTATTGCCTAATTACCGTCATTGATGCGGGGAAAATCTGTTTATAGCTTTGAAAGGTCATTTTATTAATTTTTTTATTCTTATCAATGCGATCAAATAATAATATATGGAAGCCGTCATACTTAAAGATGGACTGACTCTCATCCACGAAAGAAAAAGTGTACGCAGCTATACAGGTGAGCCGGTGGATAAAGAAGAGATTGATAAGATACTTCGTGCAGCCATGGCAGCTCCTGCTGCTATTCACATGATGCCGTGGAAATTTATAATAGTAACTGATAAAATAAAATTAAAAGCCCTGGCGGATGGATTGCCTTTTGCCAAAATGCTCACCAAAGCCGGAACTGGTATTGTGGTATGTGCGGTGCCAGGAGAAGCAGCCATGAGCAGTGAAGAATTTGCTATACTGGATTGTACCTGCGCCAGCGAAAATATTTTATTGGCTACCGAAGCATTGGGTTTGGGGGCAGTATGGACAGCAGTATACCCTAATAAAGAGCTGATGGATTTTGTAAGAAAAGAATTAAATATTCCGCAGCATGTAATTCCGCTGAATGTAATACCGGTGGGCCATCCAACCGGTGAAGACAGAGCACAGGATAAGTATGATGTAAAAAATATTCATTGGGGGGAATGGTAATAATAGTTTAAAGCCCAAAAAAATATGAAACATCGGATAAGGCCAACCTGATATACCCCGGTAAAACAATTGATGAAATTAAGAAAACACATTTGTCAGGCTTACTGGAAATTCAACCCTGGTATAAAGTGGCTGATGTAGAACGAGCCTGATTCGGAATTCATAGATGAAGAATGGCAATACTTACTTTTAATATATTTTATTAAAATAGTATATTCATGTGAAGTTTGATTGCTATAATATTTTATCCGGAATATTAAGAAGAAGTACAAAAGGCAGTTGACTTTGCAGAAGCAGGAACCTGGGAGCCGGTGGAAGAGCTTACAAAATTTGTTTACAGCTAAGAATTTTCTCGTCATTGCAGTTTATTCATACAATAATATTTATCAAATAGGCTATTCAGAATGATCATATTGATTTGCATAGTAACATTTCTTGCAACCTTAT
>JADGPY010000272.1 GCA_017882205.1 Chitinophagaceae bacterium | reverse complement strand
GACAACCCATTATAAAAATATGATCGCAAATATAGTTTTCCGTTTCTGTTTGTTGCCTCTCCGCTCGCTGAAGTTTTGCAACTTGGAAATGAACAGATAATTACAAAAATAGTAAGGGATAAAAGGAAACTATGCTTCATGGGTAACTTTTGGAATCAAATATAACTTTCTTTCATTCAATAATCATTTTTACATCTGCTCATTTATATTCGTCATTATCTCCCGGCACTTGCTTAAAACCAATTTTTTTATTTAGATGAATGGCAGCAAAAAATGATTAGTGTTTTTTATTCAATTTATTAATGGCAGCAATTGGCTTTTCAATTTTATTTTTTGCTGCCGGCCATTCTTCATCAAGTATGCTGAAATAAGCTGTATTCCTGGAGGTGCCATCACCTTGAATTCTATCTTTACGTAAAACTCCTTCAAATACAGCGCCTAATTTTTGAATGGCCTTTCTAGAGCGCAAATTTGTTTCCTTCGTTTTCAACTGAACACGTCTTGCGTTCAATGTTTCAAAACAATATGTGAGCAGCAAAAGTTTGCATTCGAGGTTTATTGTTGTGCCCCAGTATGCTTTTTGAATCCAGGTCCATCCTATTTCCAACTTTTTATCCGCAGGAACAAGGTCAAATAGCCTTGTTGAACCGATGATCTTATTTGACTGCTTGTGTATGATCACAAATGGATAGTGTAAGCCGGTTTTCCTTTGTTTCAATGCTGATGTATAGCTCTCGTAAAAATTCTCTTTCACGCTGCAGTCGGTTGGAATAAATTCCCATAAACTTTTATCGGAGGCTGCTTCATATAATTCATCAAAATGTTTTTTTTGCAGCGGCTTGAGAATAACATTTTCTCCGGTCAGGATAACAGGATGTTTAATCCATTTATTAATCATGCTTTATTATTTTATTCAAAAGTCGATCTAAAGTTTTAAATAAAACAGGTACAGTTTTCGAAATCAGGCATATATCAAACCGGGAATAATCCCATCCTCACAAATTGTTGTTGCCAGTTGCAACTGTCGACCCAATTTGGTAAATTTGGTTAATCACATTTACTAAACTATTCCGCCATGCAAAAGTTCTTTTCGCTTACGGTTATTGCCATGCTGTCTTCAGCATTTTTGCATGCTCAGAGCGTAAGCATAAACAATGATGGTTCTTCATAAAATCCAAGCGCTATGTTGGATGTAAGCAGCCCTGCAAAAGGTTTGCTCATTCCCAGGATGAGTACTGCCAGTGTTTTGTCAATCAGCAATCCTGCAAAAGGTTTGTTGGTATACGATAGCAGTAAAAATCAATTAATGGTAAACATGGGAACTCCTGCAAGCCCTGGCTGGCAGACAATTGTATATAACAACGGCTGGAATTTGACCGGCAACGGTGCAACGAACCCTGCTACAAATTTTTTAGGCACTACAGATCTCCAGGCTTTGCATTTCAGAATAAATAACATTAATGCAGGAATTATAGATACGCTTTCATTTAACTCCTCCATGGGGTTTAGAACTTTGGATTCTAATACAGTAGGGGTCCATAATGCGGCATTTGGTTACAAAGCCCTGATAACTAACTCCCAGGGAAGTGAAAATACAGCAGTAGGGTCAAATGCCTTACGAAGAAATCCCAGAGCCGCGAGCTTCTCGCCGAATTATAGTGTTAAAATAATAGCCATAGGGCCGCAATAGAGTTAGATCTCTGGAAGGATGTTATCTCAAATAAAGCACCCCTCTTCCTCCATATCCCTCATACCTTGGCAAGAGTGTTGGCAGGGCACTGATGCGATATGATACGGCAAGAGTAGAGGCGAGGCCTGATATCCAGTTACCTCCGCGTACCATCATACCGGCAGTTCCGGTAACCTCGCAACCACCAAGGCAGGTATTAGCGGTTGAAGAGGTTATGTTTCCTTCCATGCCCGGCCAGAAGCCAGGGCCACCGGGAGTTAGCTGTGCATTTCCACTCGTTGAAAGATTGCCATCGCCATTGGGCACAAAGCGTGTAGACCGGCCGGCAACGGTCCCTAACGTGATACAATATTCACTTACATTTCCAGTCATCTCCATGACCCCAAAAAAGGAAGCCCCACTACTAATACGATCCGAGGTGGCGGTTGCAAAAATGCCATTTCTCACCACACCAAATTCAGGAAGGCTGGGAAATGTATTGTTCCATATTGCATTGCCGACTGTTCCGGAATTATTAGTGACCACTTCACCTGCAGCTCCTGCATTACTTAAAACATAAATTGATGTATAGATTTGACTCGTTCCCCATGCATACTCCCCGTATACTGCAGGTTGCGGCCCGGCAGAAGTATTCCCCCGGCAAATTCTTTCGTATTGAAGTTCTGACATTGGAGCTAGCCCACTCCAGTCAAGATAGGCAGCCACATCCGCCCAGTTCAGGCAATCGCAAACCACCCATTCCCCATCATTGGCCTCATCATAAATATTATTATTATTTGCATCACAACCATAAACCGCCGGCACGGATCCGGTACCGGGAGTTTTAATTTCGATATAATTCCTCACTGTGGTCGTAGGCGGTAACACACGGGTTCCAATCACACTGGTAGGTGATGCCGTAGTTCTGGTAGTTTGCTGCGCTACCGTTAGTGTATTCAGAAAATCCCTATAACCCGCCTGGCTGATCTCATATTTCATGCACCATAGAGCCTTCATTGTTGGAAATGGGTCAAGGGTTCCAAGTGGATTGGTAAGTTGGATGGTATCATTGCTATAAACAAAAATGCCATCTGCATCCAACTCTGCATCATCAAAAGCATTTGCATCCACCTTCATTGGTAAAACACTGGCGGTTGTGGCAGTATTATCTGCATAATGAAACGCATTGACCGATTCGGACCCACCATTTCCATCCCCAAAGAAAGGCCTGGTTGCCGGTGCCGGGCAGTATACCATCTCGATGGCAAATCCTGAAATATCAATATTATATGGAAGATTGTTGACTGCTCCCAGCCTCACATCAGTAATGCTAACTGAACCCATCCCTGTATTAGAAATATTACGGGAAATCATTGCCCCCACTTTTTGAAGATCTGAAGTTTGATAAACATCAAAGCCGGCGGGTATCGAATTGTTGCTACCTGTCAGATACAATGGTACCCATAACCCGCTTGTGTTCTTGTATTTAAAAAAGACCCAGCCCCCATCATAATTAGCAGGCCCGTTAAGCACTCTCCAACTATTATCCCAGGAAAGATCAAACCTCACCTGGATATTGCCAGCTCCATTATTTACAATTGAGAGGTTAGTCATCTGGATATTGTTCGCAAATGAAATGGAAGAGAAAAGCAGACTACTAAATAACACGAATAGAAACTTTTTCATACTTATGATTTTTTATTTATTAATGCTGGCATATCATACATTGATCATTATTGAATGCTCCCGGGAATAACTAATTTCTTTCCCG
>JADGPY010000271.1 GCA_017882205.1 Chitinophagaceae bacterium | reverse complement strand
TAACTCCCTTTAATGGGTATGGTTGCCAGGATACGCTATATGCGCAATTGTTGGATACATTAACAGTTACAGCCAATGCAGGGCCTGATAAGCTGGCATGTGATAATAATCCTGCCCAATTAGGAGTGGCACCCGTGGAAGGGTTTGTATATAGCTGGAACCCAACTACCGGATTAAGTAATCCAAATATTTCCAATCCTATTGCAAGCCCAGCGGTATCCACTACCTATGTCTTAACCGTCCGGCATAATGGAGGTGGATGCATGACCACTGATACCGTTCAGGTAAATACCGGAATCATAGATAGTACTATAACCCTTATTGGGAGTGCAAGTTATTGTACGGGAAGTGGGTTGAGCCCTGTTTTACAGGTACACCTTACTGATAGTATTCAATGGTTTAAAAATAATGTAGCTATCCCAGGCGCAAATCAAACTCAGTATACTGTTACACAATCTGGTGACTATTATGCCATGCTTTTTAGTGTTACGGGTTGTAGCCTTACCACTTCTGTAAAGCATATAGATGTATATCCAAGTCCTTTAGCTGCATTTTCGGTTAATAATGCAAACCAGTGTTTTTCAGCAAATCAATTTATTTTAACGAATAGCAGTTCTGTTGCATCGGGTACCTTGCAATATTCCTGGGACCTTGGTGATGGCACTTTGTTAAGCTCTACTAATGCAACACATTCATATGGGGCACCTGGAGCCTATTTGATTAAATTGGTGGTGACTGCTCCGGGTGGGTGTATTGCCGACAGTTCTATTACTGTAAATGTTTATCCTACCCCAGATAGCACCTTAACCCTCATAGGAAGCGCAAGTTTTTGTATTGGTAGTGGGCAAAGCGCGGTATTAAAGGTATCTCTTACAAATAGTATTCAATGGTTTAAAGATAACTTAGCAATTCCCGGCGCCAATCAAACCCAGTATACAGTTACACAGTCGGGAGCCTATTATGCTATGCTAATCAATAGTTCAGGATGTACTGTTACAACTACCGTGAAACAAATTGATGTATACGCCACCCCAGTTGCTGGATTTTCGGTTGATAATGCAAACCAGTGTTTGCTTGCAAATCAATTTGTTCTAACGAATAGCTGTTCCATCGCCTTCGGTGCAATGCAATTTAGTTGGGACCTCGGTGATGGGACAATAGAAACCACCACGGATGTAACGCATACGTATAACGCTTCTGGAACATACAAGATAAAACTCTCGGTATCTGCACCTGGTGGGTGTAATGCGGATAGTTCGATTACAGTAACTGTTTATCCTACTGCAGTCGCAAATTTTACTGCAAACCCTGTATGCGTGAATTTACTGGTCCCTATACTGAATAATACTATAAATAATACCACTTCTACCCTTAATTATTTATGGGATTTCGGAAATGGTCAAACCTCTACTCTCGCTCATCCAGCATACTCTTATTCCGTTCCTGGCACTTATATTATGAAGCTTACTGTAAACAGTAACCAATGCCCGCTTTCATTAGATACAAAACAGGTAGTGTTTACGATAGATGCCCCTGTTCCCGGCATTACGTATCCCGATCAGACTGCGGTTATGAATTTCCCTCTTAAATTGAAAGCAAGAGCTATTGGAAACAATATTTTATGGACACCTTCTACTAATTTAGATAATTCAAAAATATTTACTCCTGTTTTTAAAGGACTTGATCCGCAAATATATACTATACAGATAACGACTGCACATGGATGTGTGACCGTGGATACACTATTGGTTAAGACGTTTAAAAAGATTGCGATATATGTACCTACTGGATTCTCACCGAATGGCGATGGAATTAATGATTACTTGCGGCCTACACTAACGGGATTTAAAACAGTCAATTATTTCAGGGTTTACAACCGTTGGGGCCAATTAATATTTCAGATGAAAAGTGATCGTCCGGGATGGGACGGAAGGGTAAACCAACTTCCACAGGATTCACAGGTTTTTGTCTGGACAATTGAAGCGGTGGATGTAGATGGGGTCGTTCACCAGGATCATGGAACAAGTGTTCTTTTACGATAAGCAGTCAGGTACCTGCCATCTCCCTATTCAGAAATACTTTTTTTATATTATCTATGTTGGAAGTTAATTTCTCTCCATTTCCTGAAATACATACTGAAAGACTTTTATTGAGGAAGATCGTTGAATCTGATGCGCAGGAAGTATTAAATCTCCGTAGCGATGAAGCAGTTATGCGGTATATTGATAGAAAACCGGCTGCGAACCTTGCAGATGCGGAAGCATTTATTAAAATTATTATTGATTCGCTTAATAGTAATACTGGAATAACCTGGGCTGTTACACTAAATGAAAATCCCGAAAGGCTTATTGGAAGTATTGGTTATTGGCGTATTATGAAAGAGAATTACCGCGCTGAAATTGGTTACATGCTCAGTCCCGCTTACTGGCAGAAAGGGATTATGAAAGAGGCACTGCTCGAAGTAATTAAATTTGGATTCGAAAGCCTGAATTTGCATAGTATCGAGGCAAATATTAATCCTGATAATATAGCTTCAGAAAACATATTAATCTCAACTGGATTTACCAGGGATGCGTATTTCAAAGAAAATTTCTTTTTTGATGGAGTGTTTAAGGATACCGCGATTTATTCGAGGCTAAAGCAATAAGGAATAGATACATACCTTACTAAATCTACTTCACAACGAAGTCAACTTTTTTGTTTCCCCAAAGTAATGTAACTAAACCTTTAGCATCGATCTTGAAAGTCATTTTCTCTGTAGAAGTTGATACGTCAACTGACTTTGTTTTTATGCGTAGTGCATCATCAGTCTCTGAATATTTGAACGCTCCCCATTGCTTCCATGTTTTGTTAAAAATAACGGTGACATCATTACCATTGAATATGGTGAAAAAGCCATATTTACCGGCAGGCAATTTTTTACCATCGAGGGTTAATTCTTTATCAGTTTCAAATACAGTAGCTTCATTAGCACCGGTTCTCCAGACTTTCCCCTCCATTGGTTCCAAATCTTTTCCAATCGTCCTGCCCTTTACAGATGGCTGACTATAATCAATAATGATAGTAGCTCCACTGTGAATTTTTTGAGTTACGATCGCAGGAGGACTTGGCCTTTTACTTTTATCCTCTGTATCCTGGGCAATTACCTGCATGCTTGTAAATCCTGTAATGAGTAATCCTAAAACGAATAATTTTTTCATTGTTAAGTTGATTTTGTTGAGTATATTGAAAGATATAAATTGGGCTTCAAATATAGGTAAACAAATATATAAACGGTCTTAGCGCTTATCTTCTGCCAGGTCTATCGTTTTTACCGCTTTTTGGAGCACTTCGTTCTTCAGCCTGAGTTACCACCAGGGGCTTTTTTCCCAGAGAAATATCTTTTAAGTATTCTATGGCTTCTTTCCCATCAGTATCATTCAACATCTCCACAAATCCAAATCCCTTGCTTTTTCCTGTTTCCCTGTCAATGGCAACTCTTGCACTGGTTATCGGACCAAACTTTTCAAATATTTCTTCTAATTCTGCATCATTCAGATCGTAAGGCAGACCTGCTACAAAGAGCTTCATATTATAATTTTATATAAAAGTACACAACTTGTCCCGGATCCCAAGTTTAAAGCCTCGGGTTATTTTAACCGTAGAATCCTTACCGAAGGCTTTAGCCATGGAATCCTAACCTAGAGCTAAGCCTTAGGTTGTTCCAGGTTCCAATCGTTGTTTAATATCAAGACCATACTTCCTGCTCCAGTCTTTTGCAATGTCATAGCCTGCATCTGCATGCCGAATCACACCAAGGCCTGGATCATTGCGCAAAACCCGGCTCAGGCGGATGGCAGCCTCAGTTGTACCATCTGCAACTATAACCATACCGGCATGAATGCTATAACCCATCCCCACTCCTCCACCGTGATGCAGGCTTACCCAACTAGCGCCACCAGCAGTGTTAACAAGTGCATTTAATATTGGCCAATCTGCAACAGCATCTGAACCATCCAGCATTCCCTCTGTTTCCCGGTTGGGGCTTGCCACGGATCCTGTGTCCAAATGATCCCTGCCAATCACAATGGGTGCTTTTACCTTTCCTGTTTTTACTAATTCATTAAATGCAAGTCCGGCTTTCTCCCGTTCTCCCTGTCCTAGCCAGCAAATACGAGCTGGCAAACCCTGGAAGTCAATTTTTTCCTGTGCCATTTTTATCCATCTTATCATTCCTTCATTTTCAGGGAATAATTCTATCATCACTTTATCAGTGACTGCAATATCCTCCGGATCACCACTAAGAGCCACCCAACGGAATGGGCCCTTACCTTCACAAAAAAGTGGGCGTATATATGCAGGAACAAACCCCGGAAAGTTGAAGGCATTCTCAAGCCCTCTTTCCTTTGCCCTGGCACGTATATTATTTCCATAATCAAAAGTTATTGCTCCGGACTTTTGCAATTCAAGCATTAATTCAACATGAAGCTTGATACTATCATAGGCCAATTCCAGGTATTGTTTTGGGTTATGCTCTCTTAAAATATTTGCCTGCTCATTTGTTAAAGTATGAGGAATATACCCGATCAATGGATCATGAGCAGAAGTTTGATCGGTCAGGGTATCGGGAATAATATTTCTTTCAATTAGCCTTTTAAGCAAGTTAACAGCATTACAGTGCACGCCAATGCTAAGAGCTTTCCCTTTTGATTTGTATTCAACAGCTTTATCAATTGCTTCATCAATATCAGTAATTATGAGGTCCAGGTATTTTGTCTCAATGCGTTTCTTGATTCGCCACTCTTCTACTTCGGCGATTAACGCTACGCCCTCGTTCATGGTTATAGCAAGGGGCTGTGCTCCTCCCATCCCACCAAGGCCCGCAGTAACATTCAGAGTTCCTTTAAGTGTTCCGCTAAAATGTTTATTAGCAATAGCAAGATAGGTTTCATATGTACCCTGGACAATTCCCTGGCTGCCAATGTAAATCCATGAGCCTGCTGTCATTTGGCCGTACATCATTAAGCCTTTCTTTTCCAACTCATCAAAATGTTCCCAGGTAGCCCATTTTGGCACGAGCTGCGAATTAGAAATCAGGATCCTGGGTGCATCTGTATGTGTTTGTAAAATACCAACTGGCTTGCCACTTTGTATTAACAATGTTTCATCATTATTAATGCTTTTGAGTGCTTTAATGATCAGGTCAAGACTTTCAAAATTTCTTGCTGCTTTCCCTCTTCCACCATACACGATCAGATCATCTGGTCGCTCAGCAACTTCTGGATTAAGATTATTTAGAAGCATTCTTAGTGCAGCTTCCTGTATCCATCCTTTACAGGTTAAAACATTTCCTGTTGGAGTTTTGTATTTAATTGGATCGTAGGTTTTTTTGATAACTGGCATGAGTAATTTTTAATAAACTACAAAGAAACGCAAAGCCTGCCTGGCGGCAGACAAGCATTTTCACAAAGATCATAAAGTGATTTGTATTAAAATAAATATCTTCATCAAAATGAAAATGTTTTTATGAGCATTCATATCAGTGCAAAACCGGGGGAAATTTCAAAAATTGTATTAATGCCCGGCGACCCTTTAAGGGCAAAATATATTGCAGAAAATATGCTGGACAACATTAAAATAGTTAGCACTACCCGTAATATTTATTTTTATTCCGGCGCCTATAAAGGAGTGCCGGTAACCATTGGTGCAAGTGGGATGGGGTGTCCGTCCATTGGGATTTATACCTATGAATTATATAATGAGTATGAAGTGGACTGTATCATGCGGATCGGTACGGCAGGTGCTTATTTACCAACCATCAAGGTGTACGACCTGGTAAATACCGATAAAGCCTTTAGTGAATCAACCTATGCAAAATATGCGTATGGCATAGATGACAATTATTTACCACATCAGGGTGCGGCTTTTGACATTATAAATGAGGTAGCTAAAGAAATTAAGAGTCCGATTATAACCGGAGCGATCCATTCAAGTGATGTATTTTATAGATATGAACCCTCAGTCCCGGAAATTGCCACTGACAACAATTGCCTGGCCGTGGAAATGGAAGCTTTTGCACTGTTCGCCAATGCACAACATTTTAAAAAAATGGCAGCATCCATTGTCACCATTTCTGATGTGATTCCTACAAAAGAAAGTATGAGTGCTGATCAAAGGGAACGTTCATTAGATTCAATGACCAGGTTAGCCTTGGAATCGGCAGTGGAAATCAATAAGAGGCTTTAAGGCTTTAGCCTTAGGAACTTCACTGCTTTTATAATATCATCATGCAATACCCGGTCTGCATCATTAAAGGATACTTCCTTTCTAAATTTGGACACTATCTCTTCGATAGCTGGAGAAGATTTCAATGGTCTCTTGAATTCAAGTGCCTGAGCAGCTGTTAATAGCTCAATTGCCAATACTTTTTCTACATTTCTAATTACGCGAAGGCATTTTGTTGCTGCGTTTGCCCCCATACTCACATGATCTTCCTGGTTATTGGATGAGGAAATTGAATCAACCGATGCAGGAGTACAGAGCTGTTTATTTTCACTTACAATTCCTGCAGCTGTATACTGAGGAATCATTAGCCCTGAATGTAGCCCAGGATCTTTGACAAGAAATAGTGAGAGGCCACGTTGGCCACTAAGCAATTGAAAGCTTCTTCGCTCAGAAATATTGGCGAGCTCACTCATTGCAATGGCAAGAAAGTCGAGTACCAGCGCCAATGGCTGACCATGAAAATTTCCTCCACTTAATATCAAATCATCATCGGGAAATATATTTGGATTATCAGTGACTGAATTCACTTCCTGCAAAATGACATTAAGCACATGATCAAATGTATCCTTAGTAGCCCCATGGACCTGGGGAATGCACCGAAATGAGTAAGGATCCTGTACTTGTTTTTTATTCACGGATCTTATTTCACTTCCTTCAAGTAAGTTCCTGAGTACTGCAGCTGTTGACACCTGCCCCTTATGAGCGCGGATTGAATGGATCCTGGGGTGCAGGCAATCTTCCACGCAGTCAAAGGCATCAAAAGAAATTGCAGAAATGATGTCAGCCCATTTGATTAATCGTTCAGCATGTATCAGATTGTACATTCCATAGGCGCTCATGAACTGAGTGCCATTAATAAGTGCCAGCCCTTCCTTGCTTTGTAGCTTAAGTGGTTGCCATCCTAAACGTTCATTAATTTCATTCGCCTTATATTTTGTTCCATTGTATAAAACTTCGCCTAGCCCTATCAGTGGCAAACTTAGATGGCTTAATGGAGCCAGATCACCTGATGCACCAAGCGATCCCTGTGTATATACAACCGGAAGTACATTGTTGTTATACATCTCTATCAATCGCTTAACAAGATCGATACCTACTCCCGAATGACCATAACTTAAGGACTTTATTTTAAGCATGAGCATCAGTTTTACAATCTCCACCGGTACCTCCTCTCCCATTCCACAGGCATGAGATTGAAGCAGATTTTGCTGTAATTGCTGAAGTTCATCTTTATTTATCCGAACATTTTGCAAAAATCCAAATCCAGTATTTATTCCATAAAATAACTCATCCGGCCCCTTTAACTTGTCATCCAGGTAATGCCTGCATTTTACAATTTCCTCCTCTGCAGTCAGGCTAATCGAAAGTTGTTGTTCAAATTGTAGCAAGTTCTTAACCTGCTCAAAGCTTAACCAACTTTTATCCAATGGCAAATAGTTATCACTCATATTGTAAATTGTGGACAAAAAGTAATTTGTTATCCTTGTAAACTGAAATTCAAATGTAATTAAAGATTAATTTATGTAATCCATCAACCTGGTAGCCAAATTAATCGTAATAATGAATAGTGTTTAACTTTTGTTGGCAATTGATTAAATAAACATGGAATATATGAGATGGATCTTTATTATTATTTTCTTATTTGGGTCTTTAACTTTTGCTCAAAAAGTAAAAGTGCTTACTTCCGGAACTAAAACTTCTATCCGTGGATTAAGTATTGTGAATGATAACACTATTTGGGTCAGTGGCAGTGGAGGAACCATTGGACGATCTCTTGATAAGGGACTTTCCTGGAAATGGTTTGTAGTAAAAGATTTTGAAAAAAATGATTTCCGGGACATTGAAGCCTTTGATGCTGTCACTGCAGTGATCATGGGAATTTCAGAACCTGCGTTTATATTAAAGACCATAGATGGAGGTGAAACATGGAAAGCGGTTTACGAGAATAAAATGAAAGGAATGTTCCTGGATGCGATGGAATTTTGGAATGAACAGAGCGGAATCGTAATAGGAGACCCAATTGACAGAAGGTTTTTTATACTTCGCACATTTGATGGGGGGAATACATGGAGAGATCTTCCTTCTCAAAATTATCCCGAAGCAGATAGTGGAGAAGCTTGTTTTGCATCAAGTGGAACAAATATCAGGAAACTTGCCAAAGATGAGGCTTGCTTTGTAAGCGGCGGATTAAGATCACGACTATTTATCCGTGATAAAAAATATGACTTGCCCATTATCCAGGGAAAAGAAAGTACCGGCGCCAATTCAGTTGCTGTGAAAAATAAAAATACCCTGGTAGTTGTTGGTGGAGATTTTACTACACCAGGTGCTACAGAAAAAAATTGTTCGATCACCCATGATGGGGGTAAAACATGGACAGCCCCATCTATCCCACCCCATGGGTACAGAAGTTGTGTGGAATATATTGGAAAGAAAAAATGGATCTGCTGTGGACTCAACGGGGTTGATTATTCTACTGATGATGGTAAAACCTGGCGGTGGATTTCTAAAGAGAGTTTTAACTCATGCCGTAAAGCAAAAGATGGCAAAGCCGTTTTTTTTGCAGGGGGTAATGGGGAAATTGGAATACTTGTTCCATAAATATTTGAACTACGGAAACACAGTGGCACGGAGGTACACAGAGTAAAGATACTTATCATACTCAGTGTACCTCCGTGCCACTGTGTTTCCGTGGTTTTTCTGCATGTATGATCATATAACTCCACAATCCTTTTTTAAGGCCATTATATTGATAGTAAGCAGCTAATACATTGTTTTTCCCATGAGCACTAACATTCTTATGAAAAAGATTGTAAATAACAGAAGGAACTATCCCAAGATAAAATGCGTTGGCCATCCTTTTTGAAGACCGCATCACTGCTGAAGTAGCATCTTCAATTAATAATTTTTCAAAACCAGCGTTACCTGCCATAACTTTAAAATCTTCAATAACCGGGATATCATCAATTGCCCAACCATTGATCCAACGATTGATAATATTTGTATCCCTTTTAGTTAAGCCAGATTTTTTAAAGTAATCGCACATAATAAGCCTCCCACCTGGTTTTAAAAGGCGATAGGCTTCCCTTAAAAAATCTGATTTATCTTCTGTATGGCAAACACTTTCAATTGCCCAGATCACATCAAAACTGTCGTTATCAAAACCGGTATTAATAAAATCTGCCCGTTTAAAATCAACGAGTGAATTTAATTTCTCCTCTTCAGCAATTCTTCTACCCGTTTCTAATTGTTTTTCGTTGAGAGCAATTCCGGTTACTTTGCAACCAATATTTTTTGCGAGCCAAAGTGATGAACCACCAATACCACAGCCTGCATCCAATACATGATCATTTTCTTTTATAGCGGCTTTACTGGCAAGAATTTTATTAATGTTTAATAAAGCCTCATGAAAGTTTTTTGTTGAGTTATCCCAATAACCGTAATGTAATGAACGGCTTTCATCAAGATTCCAATGAAGCCTGTAATGAAACTCTGTTAGATCATAATACCGGATGATATCGTGGTTACTGAACATATGGGAATCATGGCCAATTGTACTCTAATTCAATCCTCTAAAGTCAACCGGAACAAGCTTACTAACGCCAGGCTCCTGCATAGTAACTCCATATATCACGTCAACAGATGCCATGGTCATTTTATTATGTGTAACAATAATAAATTGTGATTCTTTACTGAATTGACGAATCATTTGGGTAAACTTCCCAATGTTTGCATCATCCAATGGGGCGTCTACCTCATCCAGGATACAGAACGGAGCCGGCTTGATCAAATAGATCGCAAAGAGTAAAGCCGTTGCGGTTAAAGTTTTCTCTCCCCCGCTTAATTGTGTAATACTGGTAGGTCGCTTGCCTTTTGGTTTGGCAATAATATCAATGCCAGTCTCTGCAAGATTCTCTGGATTTTCAAGAATCATATCTGCCATATCATCTTCCGTGAATAATGCCTGAAAAACTTTTTGGAAATTTTCACGAACCCTATTGAAAGTATCCAGGAATTGTTTATTTGCTGTAGTTTCCACTTCCTGGATTGTTTGCATTAAAGAATCCTTTGCACTTACCAGGTCATTCTTTTGTTCAAGGATAAATTCGTACCGTTTTTTCATCTCTGTAAACGCCTCGATTGCAGTGGGATTGATCTCTCCCATATTCTCAAGTCGTTTCTTCATCCGGTCATTCTTTTCCTGTAATTCTTCCAGTGGGGTTGTACTTGTTCTGGTCTCCCCAAGAATGGTATCCAGATCTACCCTGAACTCAACACTCAGCCTTTCCTTCATACCCGCAAGCTGTAGCTTTAATTCATTTATCCTGTCCTTAATTTCATTAAGTAAAAGATCAACCTGTTCTTTTGCTTTTTGCTCATGGCGGAGTTCACTTTCTTTTTCATTTAATGCATTCCTGAGGTTATAATATGCCTGGTCAGCTTCATTCAGTTTTCTTTCTTCCTCTTCTCTGTTCCTCAACATAGATATGACCGTATTCTCTAATTCCTGCAGGATTGTTGAAGTTTCTGCGATATTAGTTGTAGTGTCGGTAAGCTGAATATTACTATTATCGATTTGAACTCTAAGGTCGCTTATTTGTTTGCTTTTGAATTCCAGTTCCTGTTTTAGGCCTGTTACCTTGCTTTGCTGTTTAGCAAGTTGAAGATTGTGCTCATTGTAAAAATTATTTACTGTATTATACGCTTCTTCGGATGTTTTGTAATCTTCTTCAGTCAATTGCATTTTACCAGTTAACTCCTCAAGTTGGCTATTGAAATTTTGTAATTCTGTTTTTGTTATTGCAATAGCATCGAGATTTTGTGCCAGTTGTAACGCCAGCTCAGATAAGCGCTTAGAACTATTTTCCTCATGGTGCTGAAAATTCTCTATCTTATTCTGAAGTGCGTATACAGTATTAGTAAGATTATTAATTTCCTGTTGAAGCTGGCTGATCGTATTTTCCTTCAGATGTTGATTGAATGCAATAACTTCGTTAGAATGTAACGTTATGACTGATTTCAACTCATTCACTTTTTTCGACTGCAATTCGATCTCACCAATAAGTTTTTCTAAATTTTTTGCCCTCCCAATCTTTTTACCTTCAAATAAGCCAACACTTCCACCAGTCAGTGAATATTTTCCCTTTACATATTTTCCGTTTTTTTCCAGTATTACTGCTCCATTGCTATTTTTCAGGGCTTCTTCATTTTCAGCAATGAAGACATTTCCCAAAAGATAATCGGCGAGACCCTTGTATTTTTCGTCTATCTCAACAACAGATAATGCAGAGACTGAATCCTTAACTTCAACATGAGATGTGCGTTCATACTGATTCAATTTATCCAGGAGGAAAAAATTTGCTTTACCTTTTTTATTGTCATCTAAAAGGTGAATAGCCTGGAGACCTTCTTCAAGATTTTCAACAACATAATAATTTAAATATGGCTCAAGCACATTTTCAACTGCAGCGCGATATTCTTCTTTTACATAGATAATATCAGATAAAATTGGCGCAGTATGATTCCACGCAGTATTTTTATAAAGGAATTTTACACTTTCAGGATACCCTTCCATAGAGTCTATAAGGCTCTTTAGAAGGTCATGCTCATTTTTTCTTGAGTCCAGTTTCCTGTTTTCGTCAGCAAGTTCGTTACGAAGATTTTCAAGAACAGCCTGGGTTTGAAGAATCTGTTCTTTGGTATATTCATTTTGCTGTTGAAGTTGCAGGAGGCTTGATTTTTTTGATTCCAGATCAGCACTCTTAAGTTGTTTATCAGCTTCCACCTGCTTCAACTGATCTTGTCGTTGTTGATTCTCATCTCTTATTTGCTGAATCGTGCGTTGCAGGTTATTGATAGAGGTATCTGCAACCGCAACTTTCTTTTCAGCCTCAAATTGGTTTCTCTGTATAGTTTGATTATGTTTTCTAAGATCATCTACCGATGATCGGTTTTCATCAAAAACTTTTCGTTTGGCTTCTACATCATTTTTAAGGTCATCAAGCCTTGTTTTAAACTCAACCAGCCTTGTTTCTTCATCAACTATTTGTTGATTTGTAAATTGAATACTTTCATCAATACCTTTAAGCTGGCCTTGTGACTGCTGCAAAAAACTCTGAAGATTATTTTCTGTTTCCTTAAGGTATTGTAATCTTTGTGAGCTAAGGCTTTTCTCATTTTCTTTACTACGTACGGTATTGTGCAGCTCATTAAATGCATGCTGCATTTTTTGCAATACTCTTTCCTTCTCAATAAAATTGAGTTTTTGTTGCTCAATTGCCGCTTCCTCAGTTGCTATTGCTACTTCAAGCTCTATTCGTTTATCGGTTTGTTCTACTTGTTGGTCGTGAAGCTCCAGGTAGGTTATATTAAATCCTTCAAGTGAAGCTTTTGCGAGTTCTATGCTTATTGCCTTATAATCTCTTTTAATCTCGTAATATTTCTCTGCTTTTTTAGCCTGGCTTTCGAGTGACTTCAATTGATTGTTAATCTCGAATAAAAGATCTTCAATACGTGCCAGGTCCTGTTCGGTAGCATCCAGTTTTAATTTTGCCTCTCTTTTCCTGGTTTTATAAATAGAGATGCCTGCAGCTTGCTCAAGCATTCTCCGACGACTATTCTCTTTATCCCGAATGATATCATCCACCATGCCTAGTTCAATAATCGCATAACTATCCGTGCTAACTCCGGTATCCATGAAAAGATTGTGAATATCCTTTAGTCTACAGCTTACATCATTAAGCCTATATTCACTTTCACCGCTTTTATAAAATTTTCGTGTAATGGTAACCGTATTAAATTCGGTCGGTAAAAGATTCTTGGTATTTTCAAAAGTGAGACTTACTTCAGCAAGCCCGCTGGCACTACGGCTCTTAGAGCCATTGAAAACAAGACTCTCAAGATTCTCACTTCGAAGCTGGCTGATCTTTTGCTCGCCGATCACCCACCGGATACTATCGACAATATTGCTTTTCCCGCAACCATTGGGGCCAATCACCCCTGTAATCCCTTCATCAAAATTTATTATTGTTTTATCGGCAAAACTTTTAAAACCTTTGATCTCTAAACTCTTTAAACGCACTGGTTCTGTTTTAAATTAAGGTTGGCAAATATATTGTTTAAGTTAGATAGAAATATTTGGAAGTCCGGGAGCTACAACTATAGTTATTCACAGCTTTTTCACAAAATGAGTTTTTCACCATTTTTCCGTGCCTTCCGTGGCAATATTTTCCCGCGAAGCGAGAATAGTATTAATTTCAGTGTATTTCCTAACTTTACCGAAAACACAATTGCATGAAAACGTTTATTGTACCTATTGATTTTTCTGATACTTCAAAAAATGCTGCATTGTATGCATTACACATTGCAGCCCAGATCAATGACGGGCATATTATTTTGTACCATGCTTTCGATGAAATCGTGGCTGGTGTTGACGGTTCTCCTTTATATAATGATGTTGAAGCCAGGAAAAATATTGCGCTATGGGGGCTCGATAATGTCAAAAATAGTTTTAATGTTCCTGCCGGAATTGAAATATCCTGTGTTGCTGAAGAAGGAACAGTAGTAAAGAATGTACATAAGTTCGCCGTAACGCATCATGCTGACATGATCGTTATGGGAATTACCGGAAGTACCAAACTAGATCAGGTCATGATAGGAAGCACGACATTAAACGTTATAACACATGCAACAATTCCTGTAATGATCATTCCACCAGAGGCAACTTATAAGGGTTTGAAAAATGTTGTTTTTACCTCTGATTTTAAAGATGTTGAGAAAACCACTCCTTTCGCCTCACTTCTGAAGGTCCTGAATTTATTCAAGGCAAAACTACATATTATCAATGTAGACAGCGAGCATTATATTGAGCTCACTGAAGAATATAAAAAAGAAAGGGTAATCATTGAAGAAAATCTAATTGGATACACCCCTGAGTTTTCATTTATTCGCTCTTACGATTTCATAGAAGGCATCAACCGCTATGTGGATAGCCGCAACATTGATGCGCTTATAACAGTTCCAAAAAAACATAATTTCTTAAGTCAGCTCTTTAAAACCAGTCATACCAAGAAACTTGCTTATCATAGCCATGTTCCTATCATTGCAATACATGCCTAGATTCCAATAATCCTTTGATCATCGTTCAGGCTATTTACTTTATACGAATATATTCGTAAATTAGGCACTCAAAAGTTCAATATGAATAATTTCTTAGTTATAGTCTTTCTCCTCTTAGGGATTAAAAGTTTGGCCCAACCAAGGATCTTAGAACATGCGATCATTACTACTAATACTTCAATGACGATGCCTGAGGATATGAATCCAACTTCCGGCGGTCCGGTTGGAGGAGAACAGATGGTGGTTATTAATGGTATGGCAGCTGGGGAAGATAACAAGATCATTACATGGTACAAAAATGATATCGTAAAAATAGTAACCGACATGGGAATGGGCAGAAATACACTCATCATTGATAATAAAAATAAAAGGACAACCACTCTTATTGAGGCGATGGGCACCAGGACCGGATTTTATACCACTGAAGAAGATGAAAAGGAAATGAAGCGAAGAATGGATTCACTTACCGGTGCTCGCAAAGATTCAATCACTGACGTAGTCATAGATTATTTGAATGAAACTAAGAAAATTGCTGGCTATGAATGCAAAAAAGCCTTGATCAAAACAATTCATGGGAACGGCAAAACCGATACACAATATGTATGGTACAGCCCTGAGTTCAAGATGGGCCCAGGTTTTAGCTTTAGGACAGGTATGATGGGTTCCGGGATATTGCAGGGATTTGATAAACTGAATGGCTTTCCCATGAAATATGAAACTAAAATGCGCCGTGGGATTACAATGAGCATGGAAGTAGTTAAGATCGATACAGAAAAAAATATTGATAACAAGGAATTTGAAATACCCAAAGATTTTATACTGAAGCCAATGAAGGATATGCAGGGATCTGGTGGCCCGGGCACCATTCAGATTAGGATTGGTGGGCATCAATAGGATTTCATTAAACCGATTGCCAATAATCCTTACTCAGCCGAAACTAATGCAAAAAGATTTTTATGAAGAATATCAAGTTGATTGAAGTTCCTTCAGAAATTGGCGCTGGTACAAGGGGGGCGAGCCTTGGTATCGATGCTATAAAGATAGCAGCATTGGATTTCATGAGTAATTTTTTTGTGCATTTTCCCTCTGAACAGATTGAATCTGAAAACAAGCTATTATTTCAACCGATTCAATCCCCATATGCAAAGCGCATTAACGGGGTGCTGAATATGTATGAAAAGGTTAGCAAGGCAGTAAAGGATTCTATAAAAAACAATTTCTTCCCTATTGTTATTAGTGGTGATCATAGCAATTCTGGTGGAACAATAGCAGGTATCAAAGCCGCTAAACCTAATAGCAAATTGGGTGTTATTTGGATCGATGCCCATGCTGACCTTCATACCCCTTATACAACCCCTTCCGGAAATATGCATGGGATGCCCTTATCTGCTGCTATTGCCGAGGATAATGAAGAAAGTAAAGTACATGAGCCTGATGAGAAAACAAAAAAATCATGGGAGCAACTTAAGGATTTTGGGAAGATAAGTCCAAAAGTACTACCCGAAGACATAGTTTTTATATCCCTGAGGGATTTTGAGAAAGAAGAGAAACACCTGATAGAAAAATATGAGATGAAAGTAATTACTACCAGTGAGGTCAGGAGAAAAGGCCCTGAAAATGTAGTGAGAGCCGCTCTAAGGTATTTAAGTGACTGCACAGATATATATGTCAGCTTTGATGTGGATTGTCTTGATTCTTCAATATCCAAAGGCACTGGCACACCTGTAAGCAATGGTTTGCGGGAGAGAGAAGCGGAAGACCTTGTCAGCAAGTTTATGCAAAATCGAAAGATCTGTTGCTTTGAAATTACCGAAGTGAATCCTACTCTTGACAAAGAAAACCTTATGGCAGAGATCGCATTTAATATACTTCAGCGCAGCGTAAATGTGCTTATGATGAACTAAAAATTGAGGTAGCGGTAGTTCTTTCTGAGATTTGATTTTGTAAAACATAAAAGTTAAATAAGGGTAGTAAATAAAATGATTGATTAGAAGGCAAAAGCTGCTAACTTAGTTTTCCACTTTTTAACTTTATTGATTGTGAATCAAGTCGAAAAACTAACCATTATTCAGGAAGATCCCTGGCTGGATCCATACGCTTCTGATGTTCAGGAAAGGTTTGAACGCTATAAAGAAGCTCGTAAACAAATTGAGAATGCAGAAGGAAGCTTGCTCAACTTTGCCAAAGGCCATTATTACTATGGTATCAACTTCGACACAGAAAGAAACGGGTGGTACTATAGAGAATGGGCTCCCAATGCTCATCAACTGTTTCTGATTGGGGACTTCAACGGATGGGACAGAACCTCGCATAAACTGAAAAGGAACATTCATCATGACTGGGAAATCTTTCTTCCTTTTGAAGAATATAAAAGCTCTTTTGTTCATGGTAGTAAAATAAAAGTACATATACACGCGAACAATGGTTTAACAGATAGAATTCCCGCATACATTAGAAAAGTTGTTCAGGACAGCAACACATATGATTTTTCAGGGCAACTATGGTTCCCCGAAAAACCTTTTGAATGGACAGACAACAACTTTAGCCTGGCTGAAAATTTTGAGCAACCCATCATTTATGAATGCCACGTAGGAATGGCCCAGGAACATGGAGGGGTTGGCACCTACAGGGAATTTGCCGACAACACCTTACCAAGAATTAAGGACGGGGGATACAATGCCATACAGTTGATGGCAATTATGGAACATCCCTATTACGGTTCATTTGGATACCATGTTTCCAATTTCTTTGCCCCCTCATCCCGGTTTGGAAATCCTGAGGATCTGAAATACCTGGTAGATAAGGCCCATAGCATGGGGATTACCGCGATCATGGACATTGTGCATTCTCATGCAGTAAAAAATTTATCCGAAGGACTCAATGAATTTGATGGAACCGACAGCCAATATTTTCATCCCGGCGGAAGAGGTTACCATGAAGGATGGGATTCAAAAATATTCGATTATGGAAAATGGGAAGTCAAAAAATTCCTTCTTTCCAATGCACGTTATTGGCTGGAAGAGTTTCATTTCGATGGGTACCGGTTCGATGGAGTAACTTCCATGCTCTACTTCCATCACGGACATACCTCTTTTGACCACTATGATAAGTACTTTAAAGAGGGTGTGGATTGGGACGCAATTACCTACCTGCAGTTGGTCAATCAGGTGATCCATGAATATAGAAAGAACTCCATTTCCATAGCGGAGGATGTAAGTGGAATGCCTGGATTGTGCAGAAACTCCAAAGAAGGAGGATTGGGATTCGATTTCCGGCTGGGAATGGGGATTCCGGATTTCTGGATCAAGACATTAAAAGAAAAATCAGACGAAGACTGGAACTTATATGAAATGTGGGATGTATTAAACAACCGGCGTTATAAGGAGAAAACCATAGCCTATGCAGAATCGCACGACCAGGCGCTGGTAGGAGATAAAACCATCGCCTTCTGGCTAATGGACAAAGAAATGTATTTCCACATGCAGGTGCATGATCAGAACCTGGAGATCGACCGCGGTATCGCATTGCACAAATTGATTCGCCTGGTCACTATTAGTCTTGGAGGTGAAGGTTACCTGAATTTTATAGGTAATGAATTCGGACACCCTGAGTGGGTTGATTTCCCGAGGGTAGGAAACAACTGGAGTCACCATTATGCTCGCAGACAATGGTCGTTAGTGGATAATATGGATCTGAAGTATCATTACCTGTCCGATTGGGACAAAGCCATGATTCATACGATAAAAGAAAATAAGATACTTGCTGCAGAGAATACAAAAAG
>JADGPY010000033.1 GCA_017882205.1 Chitinophagaceae bacterium | reverse complement strand
ATTATTACTTCGCTGGAAGAAACTGAAGTGGTCAAAAGCATTTCGGTGACAGATCTTAAGAACTTAATGAGCAACCTGTCTTATCAGCTGATAGATGTAAGGACAACTGAAGAAAGGGCTGTGTTCAATATTGGCGGTGAACATATCTCTATGGAGCTTCTTGAGAGTGAAAGTAGTAATATTGATAAAACTAACCCTGTCATCCTCTATTGCGCAACTGGTAGGCGAAGTGCTGAAGCAGTTAAGTTATTGAAGAGAAAATTTCCTGAAGGTGAGTTCCTCTCTTTAAAAGGTGGAATGAAAGCATGGAATGAGATGCTTCATGGATGTGCTGCCACCCATATTTCGCCATCCTCATAAACTTCCTTTTTCCATATAGGGACTGTTTGCTTTAATGTATCAATAATAAACCGACACGCTTCAAATGCAATATCGCGATGTGCAGATGAAACAGCAATCAAGACTGGAATATCGCCCACTAATAATTTTCCTGTTCGATGATGAACTAAAACCTTGTTGAGACTCCATTTATTTTTTGCCTCTTCAGCAATTTTACTCATTTCGATTATTGCCATTTTTTCATACGCTTCGAACTCCAGACTTATTACCCGTTTCCCATTTGAAAATTCACGGACGGTACCTATGAATACATTTATACATCCACATTCAGGGGATTGCACCCAATGCAATGATGAGTGAATATCGAGTGGATGATATGATAGTTTAATATTGATCATAATTAACCACCGCTTACAGGAGGAATAATTGCAATTTCATCAGAACTGGTTATTACCTGTTCCTTTTGTGCATACGAATTATTTACTGCTATCATAAATGACGATAATTTAAGAAGGTCGGGATACTCTTTAAGAAGTATTTCCTTCAATCCCACTGTTGTTATATCAGAGGGCAGTTCCATATCAATACTCGGGATGCCGAATATTTCCTTTACTATACCAAATCCCAGAACGCTTACTTTCATAACAGTTGATTTGATCAATTATAAATGCTTTGCCAATACCTCTACCCCCGCAAAAAAAACAAGTACGGCAGTGATACGACGGATAATGAATGGATCTAAGCTGGTTACCAGTAATCTTGAACCAATCTGTCCTCCCGCAAATACTGCAATTATAAGAACTAAAAGCTGTATCCGGTGAATGTTCGCTGGCAATTGAGAAATCTGGCCAAAAATTCCCGATACAGAATTAACAAGTATGAAAACACTTGAAGCCACAGCTATTTTTTTAGCTGTATCCCATTTTAAAAGGTTAAGTAATGGCGATAAGAAAATTCCACCGCCTATACCCACCATTCCAGATAAAAATCCAATTGAACCTCCCAAAAAACCGCTCATGAAAAAAGAAGTTTGCTTATCACTGTCATCCTTAATTCCTGGATTTGTTTTTAACCATAATAAAATGGCAGCAACCAAAAGTGTACAACCCAGAACAATAAAAAAAGTGTGCTCACTTAACTTAATCCTTGCCCCCAAAAATGCCAAAGGAACACTTACTAAAACAAGGGGAATAATCTTTTTCCAATCTAATTGTTTATGAATAATAAAAATAACTACCCCGCTTGTAACAACTATTATATTACATACTAATGCAACCAACCTTATCTCCTTAAACGGCAAGTCGTATAAAGCAAGTATTGCCAGGTAACTCGAGCCTCCGCCAAATCCGACTGATGAATACACCGATGCGATCACAAAAAAAAACAGAACAATTTCCCAATGTGCCATAGATCAATTTGTGCTAAAATTAAAGGAACATCTTGATTAAACATTCCCTGATGTGCTATGTGGGAGTCAAAACAGTCATCATATGCAATTAGTCATGCTACCTGTTATTCAAGCCCGAAGTCGCGTAGTGAAGCACATTTTCCACTTATTTATGTCCTTATACCGTTTAACCAGCTATTATGCCATTCACTATACTTTGTATTGCATAGTACTACCTTAAGCCTTTATCTTTACAGCATCAATTAACATTAAAACATTTAAAAATGAAAACGTTCTTATCAAAAAACAGAAAATTCAATATGTTCCCAATTAAAAATGCCTTGTACATGCTGCAAGTAGTTGTGATCTCAATATCAATCCCAATTTTATGTGTTGTGGATCTTTCTCACAAGGATAAAACGACCGAACCAGTAGAAATCTCGGTTGACCATCCGCAGCCTCCTGCAGCAACAATTAACATTTAAACTAATTAAATGCCAATGCAGCAACCTGGTGGTGGTGGTTAATAATTAAATTCTTCAAAACAAGAAAAGAACCATGCTAACGAAGATAACTTTCATGACTGACGTCTTATTGTTTATATCAAAATTTTGACCAACGTCAGCCACCAGGAAACTTATCTGAATGATACCAATTTCAGTTATTATCATCTCTAAAAATGAAGGATACATTATTGATAAGACCTTACAGAGCCTCCAGGGCTTAACAGATGATATCATTCTAATCGATAGTGGAAGCACCGATGATACCCTGGCTATAGCAAAACGATTTCATGTAAAAATCATACAAACAACCTGGGATGGTTATGGTGCTAATAAAAATAAGGGGATTTCATTAGCAAAATATAATTGGATCTTATCGTTAGATGCGGATGAAATCATTGATGAACAACTCTTCCAATCGATATCAAATAAAACATTTTTCAATGAAAATATTGTTTATCAATTAAAATTTAGTGTATTCATTGGCAGTGTACTTTTGAAACATGGGCAACCGGGAAATGTTAAGAAAATCAGAATTTTTAATAAAAAGAAAATCAAATGGAACAATGATCTTGTTCACGAACGGTTGGATCTTCCAAATGGTGTCAAAATTGAACAAATACCAGGGAGAGTATTGCACTATTCCTACAAAAACATTGATCATTGCATTGGTAAAACCAATACCTATACTTCGCTGGTTGCACAGCAGATGTTTATAAATGAAAAGCGATATACATTTCTAAAACTTTATCTTAATCCTCTCTACACTTTCTTTCGCAATTATATAATAAAACTTGGATTTTTGGATGGCTTTTGGGGATATACCTACGCATGCATGAACAGCTATTACTGTTATCTGAAATATGCAAAATTAAAAGAACTCAAAAAGAAAGGTCTTGTTGAAATGACTGTTGAACAAAAATATAGTCTAACAAAATAAATGACACCTTACTGAAAGGATTTGCTTGAATTAAAGACTCGATAAGAATTTATCTACGCTGCGTGCGCACTCCCTGCCTTCAGCGATAGCCCAAACTACCAAAGACTGTCCTCTTCTAATATCCCCTGCAGCAAATATTCCTTTTACAGATGTTTCAAACTTCTTTTCATCAGCCTTTACATTTCCTCTCTCATCAAGGTCCAAACCAAGATAATCAACTACTCCATTATGCTCCGGATGAATAAATCCCATTGCGAGCAATGCAAGATCACATTGGATGACTACCTCGCTATTTGGAATTTCAATAAATTTCTGCAGTTTTCCATCTTCATCAAAAGACCATTCAAGTGTTGCTATTTTTAAGGCGGTTAATTGTCCTTCACTATTACCGATAAATTCTTTTGTAGCAATGGCCCATTGCCTAATTGCCCCTTCTTCGTGTGAAGAGGTAGTTTTTAAAACCATTGGGTATACGGGCCATGGCATAAACAAAGTTCTGGCAGCCGGAGGCTTTGGTAATAATTCAAATTGGGTAACAGAATTAGCCCTTTGCCTGTTTGCAGTACCAACGCAATCACTTCCAGTGTCACCCCCTCCTATCACAACTACATGTTTTCCGGTAGCAAGGATATTTTCATTCATTAAATCCAACCTGGCGACTCTCTGATTTTGCTGCTTTAAATAATCCATAGCGAAATGAACACCTTTTAAATGCCGACCAGGGAGACCAAGATCTCTTGGAACTGTGGAACCACCGGTTAAAACTATGGTGTCAAATTCTATTCTTACTTCGTCTATGCTGATATCTTTCCCAATATGCACATTACATTTGAATATCACACCTTCTTCTTCAAGAAATTTGATCCTCCGGTCTATGACCCATTTTTCTAATTTAAAATCGGGTATTCCATATCGTAATAACCCTCCGGGAAGATCATCCCGTTCATAAACAACTACAGTATGGCCAAAGGAATTCAATTGTGCTGCAGCTGCCAATCCCGCAGGGCCTGAACCTATTACAGCTACTTTTTTACCCGATCTGATAACAGGTTTTCTGGGCTTAACATATCCTTTTTCAAATGCTATTTCAATTATATGTTTTTCGATTTCTTCTATTGTAACTGCAGGTAAGTTTATACTCAATACACATGCAGATTCACAAGGAGCAGGGCAAATTCTTCCTGTGAACTCCGGAAAGTTATTCGTAGAAGAGAGAATTTCATATGCCTCTTTCCAACTTTGACGGTAAACAGCATCATTGAATGCTGGAATTTCATTTCCCAGAGGACAACCATTATGGCAAAATGGAACCCCGCAATCCATACACCTGGCGGCCTGCTGGTTTAGCTTTTCATTGCTATACCTTTCTATGAATTCATTGAAATCATTGACTCGTTCCCGAATCGGCCGGCGTGAAGGAAGTTCCCTGTTAAATTGTAAAAAGCCATCCGTTTGTCCCATATTATGAATTATCTGAATTGGATTTTGATCTTCTGTTAGTCAAAAAAAACTTTTGAAATCACTACAAAGTCATTTGATCTTTATATGCAAAGAAGACTTTTCTTCTAATACTTTTTTATAATCTTTCGGAAATACTTTTACAAAATTTTTTAACTGGTTTTCAAAATCGTTTAACACAAAAGCAGCAACCTTACTATGAGTAAAAGCGTGATGTTTTTTGATCATACTAAATAAATATTCTGAATCCGTTTCATTCACTGGATCAAGATCTACCATTTGCCTGTTACAGTGATTCTGCAAGTCACCTTTCACGTCATAAACAAAAGCCAAACCACCGCTCATGCCTGCAGCAAAATTTCGACCTGTTTCTCCGAGAATAATCACATTCCCCGCGGTCATGTATTCGCAGCCATGATCACCAACACTTTCCACCACTACATTTGCTCCTGAGTTTCTTACTCCAAAACGTTCCCCTGCTTTCCCGCGAATAAAGCCTTCTCCAGATGTAGCACCGTAAAAAGCTACATTACCGATGATAATATTTTCTTCAGCAGCAAAACCTGCGTCTTTCGATGGGTAACAAATAAGCCTGGCTCCACTCAAACCCTTTCCAAAATAATCATTTGCATCTCCCTCCAATTCGAGTGTAATTCCTTTTGCAGCAAATGCACCGAAGCTTTGCCCTGCAGTTCCTGTGAATTTGAAATGAATAGTATCTTCAGGCAAACCCTTTGAACGATAGCGTTTTGAAATTTCATTGGAAAGCAATGTTCCAACCGTACGATCGGTATTCTTAATATTAAATGAGGCAGAAATTTTAGAGCCACTCTCCAGGGCAGGCCTGGCCGCTTTCAATAATGACCAATCAAGGATATCAGATAGAAGATAATCCTGTACCTCAGAACAAAATAAATCTGTCTCTTTCTCCGAATTCTCTTTGTAGAGAACTTTTGAAAGATCAAGTTTACCATATTTCCAATGTTCAATTTTTTTCTTTTCAAGGAATTGCGTCTGCCCGACCATTTCATTAATTGTTCTAAAACCCAGTTCAGCCATTATTTCCCTAAGCTCTTCTGTCAAAAATTTAAAAAGATTTATAACATGCTCCACATTCCCTGTATAACGTTTCCGAAGTTCAGGATCCTGGGTTGCTATCCCAACCGGACAAGTATTGAGGTGACACTTCCTCATCATAATACAACCTTCGGTAATCAATGCAGCCGTAGCAACTCCCCATTCTTCCGCTCCTAATAAAGTGGCTATTGCAATGTCTCTTCCTGTTTTTAATTGCCCATCCGTTTGCAAAACTACCCTGCTCCTTAATTTATTTTTAACCAGTGTTTGATGAGTTTCAGCAAGTCCGAGTTCCCATGGCAGACCTGCATGCTTAAGTGAGCTGATCGGAGAAGCGCCAGTACCACCATCATAACCGGAGATCAAAATTACATCTGCTTTTGCTTTTACCACTCCTGCTGCAATTGTACCAACTCCAGCTTTTGAAACAAGCTTTACATTAATCCTGGCTTCCCTGTTAGCATTTTTTAAATCGAATATTAATTGTGCCAGGTCTTCAATAGAATAAATATCGTGATGTGGAGGAGGGGAAATGAGTGCAACCCCTGGAGTAGAATGCCTAACCCTGCCAATCCATTCATCCACTTTATGGCCGGGCAATTGACCTCCTTCGCCGGGTTTTGCACCCTGAGCCATTTTTATCTGCAATTCATCAGCTTCAGTCAAATACAAACTCGTAACTCCAAATCTTGCAGAGGCAATTTGTTTAATCGCACTACGCATAGATTCACCATTCTCCAATAATTCATACCTGCTTTCATCTTCTCCACCTTCACCAGTATTACTTTTGCCTCCAAGGCGATTCATTGCAAGTGCAAGGGTTGTATGAGCTTCCCACGATATTGAACCAAACGACATAGCTCCAGTGGCAAATCTCTTATAAATATTGGCTGCAGGTTCTACCTCATCAATTGAGATAGATGGACGAAGGTGTTTGAGATGAAGAAGACTCCTTAATGAATGTGCCTCAGAATCTACCTCATTTACCAGCGTTGAATACTTTTTGAAGATTTTATAATCATTTAACCTTGTTGAATATTGAAGCAGATGAATAGTCTGCGGATTATATGCATGAAATTCACCTTTGCGCTGCCATTGATAAATTCCACCAGCAGGCAGGTTGTCCTCAAAAAAATTATTCTTATTAAAAGCCAATGAATGTTTTAGTAATGCTTCCCTGGCAAGTTCGTCAAGTCCTACACCTTCAATCCGGCTCACTGCCCCGGTAAAATATCTCTCTACTACTTCACTTGATATTCCCAGTATTTCGAAAGTTTGTGCTCCCTGGTAAGACTGTAAAGTTGATATCCCCATTTTAGAAAATATTTTCAATAGCCCATCACAT